>CAYWMH010000020.1:0-16384 GCA_964459315.1 uncultured Verrucomicrobiota bacterium | reverse complement strand
CAGCGGGCGCATCGTGGCCGAGTTCGAGCGGCAGGGCACGCTGGACAATACGCTGATCATGTATCTGCAGGACAATGGCGCCTGCGCCGAGGGCTTTGGACGCTACAGCCAGAAGCCTTACCGCACGGATTATAAACCGCTCGGCAAGGATGGTTTCCAAACCAAAATTTGGCCGCCGATGCAAACGCGCGATGGCCGGCCCGTGAAAAATGGCCCGGATGCGATGGCCGGCCCGGAGGATACCTTCACCGGAGTGGGCCGCGGCTGGGCGAATGTTTCGAATACACCTTTTCGCGAGTACAAACACTTCGCGCACGAGGGCGGCATTTCATCGCCGTTCATTGTGTCTTGGCCCAAGGGCATAGATCCGAAAAACAACGGTAGGATTGAGCAGCAGCCCGGGCATCTCATTGATCTTATGTCCACCTGCCTCGATGCGGCAGGCGTGAAGCATCCTAGCAAGTTTGGCGAAAATGAAATTCAGCCGGTCGAGGGTGTTAGTTTGCTTCCGGCCTTCCGAGGCGGCGAACTGATGCGCAAGGACGCGTTATATTTTGATCACCATCTCAACGGGGCTGTGCGCGACGGCAAATGGAAGCTAGTTCGCTACGGTGATTCCGGCCGCAACGCCAAGCTGCATCCGTGGGAGTTGTACGATATGGAGATCGATCGCAGCGAACAAAACGATCTTGCCAAAAAATATCCGGACAAGGTCAAGGCCCTCGCCGATAAATGGGAAAAATGGGCCGTGCGCGCCCGCGTCAAACCTTGGCCGTGGAAGGTGGACTAATTTTAACAATGAAAAAACTGATTCTGAAATTGTGTGTACTGGCCGGGCTATTGTCTGGTGCGGTAGTCGATGCGGCAGACAAGGCCAAGGTGGTGTTTATTTCCGGCAAACCGAGTCATGGGCGATTGGCGCATGAGCATCGTGCGGGGAACATGCTGCTGGCCAAGGCGCTAAATGAATCTGGCCTGCCGGTGGAGACTGTAGTGCTAAAGGATGTAGGTTATCCGAAGGATGAATCCGTCTTAGACGATGCATCCAGCATCGTGATATTCTGCACCGGCCATGGCGGGCATGTGTTGAATCGGAAACTCAAGGAGTTTGATGCCCTGATGAAAAAGGGGAAGGGCGTGGTGATGATTCATTGGGCGACTGAGGCGGTGAAGGGTGATCCGGCCGACAAATTCCTCGAGTGGATGGGTGGGTTTTGCGATCTGCACTGGAGCGTGAACCCGCACTGGACTCCGAAATTCAGGCCACGCGAGCATGATATTTGGAATGGCGTAAAACCATTCAGTGTGAATGACGAGTGGTATTATCACATGCGCTTTGTGAAAGACCTGAAGGGCGTGACGCCGATTCTCACAGACGTGCCCCCAGCCTCTACGTTGAAGCGTCCGGACGGTGCGCGCAGCGGCAACCCCACCGTCCGCAAGGCGGTGGCAAATGGCGAGACACAACATGTGGCGTGGGCCTATAAGCGCGATGATGGTGGTCGCGGTTTCGGTTTTACCGGCGGTCACGTGCACATGAACTGGCAGAACGATGATAACCGCAAGTTGATGCTCAATGCCATCCTCTGGACAGCCAAGGTGAAGATTCCCAAGGACGGTGTGCCTTCCGAGACGCCAACGAAAGAGGAGATGCATGCCAACCTTGATTGATCCCTATGCAAACCAAGTTGGCTGCGGGTGAGGAGTGTTTGGCTACGAAGAAAGGCTAATGAGGTGGATGCATGTGATGGTGCTGGCAGCGCTTGGCTTGGGAATCATGCTGGGCCAAGCACAGGCGGCGGAGGCCAAGCGGCCGAATGTTTTGTTCATTGCTATCGATGACCTAAACGACTGGGTGAGTTGTCTTGGCGGCCATCCACAGGTGTCCACGCCAAACATCGATCGCTTGGCCAAGCGCGGTGTGCTGTTCAGTAACGCGCATTGCCAGGCGCCAATCTGCAATCCGTCCCGCGTGAGCCTGTTGACCGGGGTGCGCCCGTCCACTTCTGGCGTGTACGACCTAAACCAGCCGCTTCGGAGTGCTCCGACGCTCGAGAGTGCGGTGACGCTGCCGGCCAATTTCAAGGCCAGCGGTTATCATGTGCTCGGGCGGGGGAAGATTTATCACGGCAAGCCTTACATGGATGAGTGGCACGATTTTGAGGTGAGTCCCGATGCCCGGAACAAGCAGTTCAGGGTGAAACCGATCTCGCGCCTGCCAAGGATTCGTGTTCGCGATTTTGGCCCGATTGATTTGCCGGAGGAACAGTTTGGCGACGTGATCAACGCCCAGTGGGCGGCGGAGTCGTTGCAGCGCGAATTCGGGAAGCCGTTTTTCATGGCGGTGGGGATTCGCCTGCCGCACGTGCCGCTTTATGCTCCACAAAAATATTTTGAGCGCCACCCCAAGTCGGGCGTGATGCTGCCAAGGATCAAGCCGGACGACCTTGCGGACCTGCCTCCGGCCGGGCTGGAAATCACGAGGTACATGGACAAGACGCCGTTGAATCACCGGGCTGTCCTGAAAACCAAAAGCTGGCACGAGGCGGTGGCGGCATATCTGGCGTGCACCGAGTTCGTCGATCGCTGCGTCGGGTTAATGCTGGATTCGCTCGACAAAAGTGCACACGCGAAAGACACGATCGTGGTGCTGTGGTCGGATCATGGCTGGCACCTTGGAGAGAAACGGCTCTGGGCCAAGCGCTCGCTCTGGGAGGAGTCCACCCGCGTGCCACTGATTTTCGCCGGTCCCGGCTTCGCCAAGGGTCAGTGCAGTCGGCCGGTTCAGTTGCTCGACTTGTATCCGACACTCGTGGAGTTATGCCGCTTGGCCAGGCCGCCACAGGCGCTTGAGGGTCGTTCACTACTGCCGCTGCTCCGTAAGCCGAGCGCCGCGTGGCCCCATCCGGCGATCACCACTTTCCAGCGCAACGACCACACGGTTCGAACTGAAGACTGGCGCTACATCCGCTACGCCAACGGCGACGAGGAACTGTACCATCACACCGCGGATCCGCATGAGTGGCATAACCTCGCGAACCAACCGGGGCATGATGAAGTTCTCGCCCGGCTTCGCCGGCAACTGCCCAGGATGAACGCCGGTAATGCTCCGACCCGTTAGGCGGTTCGCTGAACGCACCCGCGCCGTTGGCACTCGGCGTGCGTGGTCACGGCGCGGATTGGAAGAAAACCGTTTTCATATCGCGAAAAACCGGTATAAATCACGGCGGCACGCGGGTTGCTGGTCTGGTTTCGTCTCTGAAACTTGACCCAGTTCAGTAGACTATAAGGGATTGTTTTGATGAATCGATTTTTAATCGGAATGAATGTGGCTTGGGCCTGCCTTTTGGCGTTTGGCGCACGAGCGGAGCAGATCGTGATCAGCGAGGTTATGTACAATCCGCGAGGCGATGCGCCGGAGTGGATTGAGTTGTCCAACATCACAGCTACGCCGTTTGACATCGCCGACTGGAGATTGCGCGGCGACGCGGAGCTGGACTTCCCGGCGTTTGAAGCAAGCCGGGCAGACGAGGCTTTTCTCGGGCATTGGGGGAAGATCGTCTTGACCAACGTAGAGCCGGGTGTGTTCCGTCAGCAGCACGGTGTCCCGTCGAGCGTGAAGGTGTTCGGCCCGTGGGCCGGCAACCTGCCGAACGAGGGCGGCCGCATCACGGTCAAGGACAAGAACGGCGTGACTGTCTGCACGTTGGGCTACAACGACCGCGGCAAATGGCCGGTGGCTGCCGATGGTGCGGGGCACACGCTGGTGCTGCGGGACCCGGATCTTGTAGTGGACGACTGGCGCAACTGGTCGTTCAGCAAGCGGCCGGGCGGCACGCCCGGTGGCGATCCGGTGCTGGGCGTGGAAACGCCGGTGGCCAGCCCTGAGGTGAACCTCACATCCGGCATTGTGCTGGTTGATTATGGTGACCGCTGGAAATACAACGATCAGAATAAGAACCTTCGTACTTCTTGGCGCAACTCGAACTTCAATGATGCCTCGTGGAAATCCGGTCTTGGCCTGCTTGGAGTGGAGAACTCTTCGCTGCCTGCTCCCGGCATCAAGACCGACATAAACAAGGGCAGTCAACTTTGTTACTACTTCCGGAAAGAGTTCACGTACAGCAGCGACCCGAGCGAGGTTACGCTGACGATCGACCAGATTGTTGACGACGGAGCGGTCTATTATCTTAATGGCACCGAGGTCGGTCGCTCGCGCATGCCGGGCGGAACGGTGAGCTTCACGACTACTAGTTCGGCGACTGTCGGCAATGCCACGGAGGAGAAGGGGGTTGTGACGATCGAACCAGGCAAGTTAAAGCGGGGTAAAAATGTACTCGCTGTCGAGGTGCATCAGACCAATACGACCAGTTCGGACATCGTTTTTGGATGTCGCTTGAGTGCGTCGGTTCCCGCATCCAAGGGAGTGGTTATCAATGAAATATACCCGAAAGTCGGCAAGGAAGGGTACATTGAGTTTTACAATCCCACCGACAAGTCCACCGACCTTCGAAATTATTATCTCAGTGATGATCCTGGCAACCTGGCCAAGCGGAAAATTTCGCGTTCGTTGAAAATTGGAGCTCGTTCACTTGCCACAATCTCTTTTTCGGCCGCTCAGCTAAGCGTCAAGACTCCTGTGACGGTTTATCTGACCAAACCGGATGGCGGCACGGTTATGGCGGCAATCCGGGCCGATGTACCGTTGGACGGTAGGTCATTCGGTCGTAAGCCGACCGGCAGCTCAGAGTGGTACCAGTTTACCGATGCGACGCCAGGCACGGCTAACATGAGTCGCGCATCGCTTGGCCAAGCGCTTAGTCTCAATGAGGTGCATTTCACTGCCGGGGGCCGTGTCGACTGGGTGGAATTGTACAACGCTGGCGAGGGCGCCGTCGACCTAACCGGCCTCTCGGTCTCCACGAGGCGAGACTTTTCTGACCGTACCCCGCTGCTTGGTCAAGCAGCGAGTCGTGGCACAGTGGTGGTTTCCGTCGATTTTGAGGGTCGTGGACAAATGCCACTGTACCTGCTTAATGGAGAGAAGGTGCTTCAGGCAATTCTGCCGGAGCCGCCACGCGGAGTAGGCTCTGTGCAGGCGCACCCGGATGGGAGTCGAGAGTGGTTCACCGGATCCACTGACACGAAGGGGCGCGGCAACAACCCGGCGCGGCATGAAAATGTGGTCATCAACGAGGTGATGTTCAACCCGCCGGGTGACCACCGGGGCGGGGAGTACATTGAGCTTTACAATCGAGACACCGATCGGATCGACCTGTCGGGTTGGCGGTTTGTCGACGGGGTCAACTTCGCGTTTCCGTCCGGTACCACCATTGCGGCGGGCGGCTACCTCGTAATTGCTGCCGACACAGCTTATATCAGAAGGGTGTACCAGTTGGAAAACGTGCTTGGTAACTATGACGGGGAGTTGAGTAACCCCGGCGAATTGCTTCGTCTTGAGGATGCCTACGGAAACCTTGCTGACGAGGTTGATTATCGCAACCGCGGTGACTGGCCGAGTTGGACAAAAGGCAGCGGCAGTAGCATGGAATTGGTTAATCCGTGGGCGGACAATCGTTTGCCATCCGCCTGGCGCGACAGCGATGAGACCAACAAGAGTGTCTTTCGCCAATACACCACCACCGGCCAGTATCGGCAATTGCGCACCATGGGCAGCGCTACCGACTACCGGGAATTGCACCTGCACCTGGTCGGCGACTCGGAGATCGCGCTGTCTGGCATCGAGGCAGTCAGTTCCCGTACGAAAAAGAATGTCCTGAAAAATGCGAACCGCATGTCCACCAGTGGAAGCAGCTCGAATGGGTGGCTCGCGCAGGGCAACCATTGGGCGACATACATGGACGGCAGCGAGTTGCATCTCATCTCTGATGGCCATGGGGACAACCGTGCCAACCGGATGGAGATTGATATGACCGCCGATGTGCGACGCAATGATGACCTGACGATTAGTTTCAAGGCTCGCTGGATTCGGGGTAATCCTAGGCTGATTGCCTGGACTTGGGACAAGAGTGTCGCCGGCAGTTTCCTGATCGAAATTCCGGAGAATCTTGGTACACCTGGCAAACGAAATTCGACTTACAAGGCCAAAACTCCACCACAGGTAGACGGCATTATCCACAGCCCGGCTGTGCCCACCTCAAGCCAGTCGGTCCGGGTAACGGCCCGCATCACATCGGCCGATCCCCTTGCCTCGGTGAAGCTGCGCCACCGTGCTGATTCTTCTAACAATACCGGCGCATGGAAGACGAAGACAATGTACGATGATGGCAGTCGTGGTGGGGATGAGGTGGCCGGGGATAGCATCTACACCGGCACTTTGACCGAGTATCGGACTAACAGCCGACGCGTGCAGTTTTATGTGGAAGCCAAGACTACGGGTGGAGCGAGTCATCATCAGCCCAGGTTGGGTCCGGATCTTCCTGCCTTGTATGTTGTCGACAACCGAAAGCCGAGGACGGATTTGAGGAATGTGCGACTCGTCGTTTCGCAGTACGACATGGGGGCGATCAGCAATGGGGGTAGTTCCAAGTACAAATACAAATTCCCCCGACTGTCCAACCACTACTTTAATGCCACATTTATATCCAATGAGAAGGACATCCGTTATAATAGTGAGATGCGGAACAGTGGTAGTCCTTGGACTCGTGGCAACCATGTTAATAGGGGGAAGTGGAAGATTCCAAACGACCGGCGGTTCCGTGGTAAATATAAACTCTCGTGGGATGATGACGCCAATGGGCGGGTCAGCAGAAACCGGTTGACGCGCTATATGCTGTACCTGATGGGGCATGTGGTGAACGAGAACGAGATGATCTGGTTCACGGTCAACAGCAACTCCCCGCAGATGAGAGAGGAGGTTGAGCCGGTGGCCAATGATTTCCTGAACCGCAACTTTACTGAAGGCGTCAAAGGAAACCTGTATCGTATTGATGACGAGTGGTGGTTCACCGACGGTTGGTCGCGCCAAAACCGGAATGCAGACTGGCGGTACAAAAGCTCCGACAATCCGGGACGCTACCGCTCCGAGTGGATGAAGCGCACCAATGAGTGGGAGGACGATTACAGCGCCCTGATCAACCTGTTCCGTACTGTCAGTAAAAGTTACAAACAGGAGCAGATTGAGCGGCTGGTCGACCCACACCAGACGATGATTATGTCGATGGTGCGCGGCTACATCGATGACTGGGATTCCTTCTCATTGCGCCGTGGGAAGAACGGCTACTTTTATCAGCGGCACGACGACGGAAAGTTCCAGTTCTTGCACTGGGATAGTGATCTCGCCTACGGCAATGCCTCGGCGAAGCTTTATCAGGGCATGCCCGGTTTCAGTAGCTATATCGTTAAGTGGTACAACAAGCGGCTGTTTTATTCCTACCTTGCCGAGTTCACTGAGAACTACACCTACAATTCCCCGCGCATGAACGCCTGGCTCGCCGCCGAGGAGAGAGTAAGCAGTTCCTATTCGTCCCGGGCGAGCGAATATAAAAATTTCTTTTCAGCACGCCGCAACAGTGTAAAGGGAGAGCTAGGTACCAACTACTCACGTAAGAAGTTCGAGATTACCACCAACAAGGGTGCTTCCATGAAAACGAGCTTGGATCAACTAAATCTCAAGGGCACTTCGCCCTACGGTGTGATTCAGCTGAAGGTTGACGGACATCCCGAGGCCAAGCCGGTCTGGACAGGGCTCGTTGGTTGGTCGGTCAGCGGGATTCAACTTCGGGAGGGGGAACAGACGGTCAAGGTGCTGGGCACTGATCAGTGGGGTAACGTCCGGAGTTCGGATGAGATCAAGGTTAACAAGACTGGTAACGCCGCGCCGGTGGTTGTCCTCAGGTCGCAACCGGCTTCGTGGAATATTTCGATGGACGATGTATTGCGGTTAAACGCCCGTGAGTCGTACGACCCCGAGGGCCAGTCGTTGGTGTATGACTGGGCGGCGACTCATCTTGACGAGATTGAGTTGAGACCACTTGGGCAAGCGCGTGTGGAGGCTGTATTCACCCGGCCTGGGCTATACGGCTTCACCGTCAAGGTGACCGACGAGGAGGGCAAGGACTCGAGGGTGCAACGCGAGGCTGCTGTATACGGTACGACTGGTTTCAGCGGTTTCACTGACCCGATACTGGAAGACTATTGGTCTGCTGAAAATGTTACGCCACGACGAAATTTCACACCTGATGTTTGGTATTCTCTCGACGACGTCCCGGGTTGGTTGGAGTTACAAGTGCTTAACTTAGTTGCCAAGCCGTTGAATAAAGCCATACCATATTACCCATATATATCGAGAAAATTACCGGAACAAACTGACTGGGCGATGCAGACCAAGTTGCGCTTGGCTTCAAGGCAGTTCGGCGATTATGACAGTGGACTGATGGTTATACTAGGCAGAGGTGGTGACAAGACGCGCTACACCATAGGTTTCAATGACGGCGTGAATTTAATGGCCAAAAAAATATCTGCAACCGGTCAAATGACGACATTGAATTCTAAACCCATCGCACTTGAAGAGATTGTGGTCCGCATTGTCCGGGAGGGGGATAAATTGGTTTTTGAATGGAAGGTGAATGACGCTTGGGAAACGTTTACCACATTGACCATTGAGGCCGATCTTCCGGCATTGAATGGCGGCATTTTTTTGGCGACCGAAAAAGAGCAGTCGATTCGGGTTGGATTCGACTACGCCATGTTGATTGACCCATCTGCCGTGTCGCCGCTCAAGGGGAGTCTGGGCTTGAGCGAAATCATGTACAACCCGATCGGTGGCGACGCATACGAGTACGTCGAACTGGTCAACGCTGGGGACAGTTCTGTGATGTTGCGTGATGCGCAGTTTGACCGTGGAATCACCTACCGATTCGGCAATGTGACCCTCACAGCCGGCGAGCGGATTGTCGTGGCAAAGAACCGTGAGGCGTTCCTTTCGCGTTATGGCACGAAGGGGATTCGGCTGGCCGCTGGGCAGTACGAGGGCCGACTGAGGAACGGCGGCGAAACCATCGCGCTGATCGACCCCAACGGCGACTTGGTGTTTTCTGTGGGCTATTCTGACGGCGGCGCCTGGCCCGGCCGCGCCGACGGGGACGGCAGTTCGCTCGAGGTGATTGATCCACGCCTCGATCTCAACAGCCCGGCTAACTGGAATTCGAGCATCCGTTACAATGGGACGCCGGGCGGCGGCGTTGGCCAAGCGCCGATGGTCGTCATCAACGAGGTACTCGCGCATTCCGATGCGCCGCTCGAGGATGCGATTGAGCTTTATAACATTGGTCAGACACCGGTCGATCTTGGCGGCTGGTTCCTCAGCGATAGCGCGAACAACCTGAGCAAATACCGCATCCCGGATGGCACCACCATCGCGCCCGGCGGCTACCTCGTATTTTACGAGCAAGCTTTCCTGCTCGACAACGGCGACTCTGGGTTCTCGCTGAGTTCCGCCCGGGGCGACGAGGTATGGCTCACCGAGAGTGATTCGGATGGATCGATCGTGCGATTCGCGGACAAGGTTAACTTTGGCCCGTCGGCCAACGGAGTGTCGCTGGGCCGTTACCCGAACGGCACCGGGCCGCTCGTCGCGCAGTTTGACCTGTCACTTGGCTCGCCGGTTCGCGCCGGGCAGGACGCCGCGCTGCTGGATGTCTTCCGCGAAGGCGGCGGCGCGCCAAACACTGGCCCGCGGGTCGGCCCTGTCGTCATTAGTGAAATCCTGTACGCCCCGGCCAACGGTCTGGCCGAGTACGTCGTTTTGAAGAACATCTCGGATGCGGCCGTGCCGTTTTTCGATCCGCCAAATCCCGGCAACGCGTGGAAACTCGACAACGCGGTCGAGTTCACATTCCCGGCCGGTTTTATCCTGCCAGCCGGCGAGTCGGTGTACGTGGGCGGCAGCGAGCCGTCGCAGTTGCTCGAGCAATACGAACTCGACGAGGAGACGATGGTGCTGGGGCCGTTCGACGGTAGGCTGAACAACGCCGGCGAAAGCGTGCAGTTGCTACGGCCGGACGCGCCGCAGACGCTCCCGCCGAACATCGGACTGGTGCCGTACATTCTTGTTGAGAAGGTGAAGTACGGCGCTACCGCGCCGTGGCCGGTGCCGTCGGGGCAGGGCGGCGTGGCAATCCAGCGGGTCAACCTGTCGGCCTACGGCAATACCCCGCGCAACTGGGCCAAGCCCGGCGACGAACGCGACAGCGACCTCGATGGCATGCCGGATGATTGGGAGACGGCGCACGGGCTCGACCCGCAGGATGCCGCCGACGCGATACTCGACGCCGATGCTGACGGCTTGGCCAACGCGCAGGAGTTTGCCGCCGGAACCGATCCGCATGACGCCACCAGCAGCCTGTCGCTGGAAGTCACGCGCCGGGCCAACGGCCTTTTGCGGGTCGGGTTCGAGGGAGTGCAGGGGCGGAGTTACTCACTGCAGTACAGCGAGGCGCTTGGGCAAGAGGGGCAGCCGTTGACTAATTTCTTTCCAGAAACGAGCGGGAAGGTATCACGCACGATCTCTCCGCGAGTGAGCCGGAAGCGGTTCATCAGGCTGGTGACTCCGGCCGCCCCGTAACGCGCCGATGAGTAGTCTTCGGCTTCGAATTGTTACCGCACTTGCCTTCGCTTGGCCAAGCGTTGCGTTGGGTAAAGTCGTGATCAACGAGATTCACTACGACGCCGATCCGAAAACGGATGCCGACGAGTTCGTTGAGATTCACAACACTGGCGAGAGCAGCGTTGACTTGTCCGGCTGGCGGTTTTCGAGCGGCATTGAGTTTCTGTTTCCGGCCAATACGACACTCAAGCCAAGCGGGTATCTCGTGGTCGCCGAGACTCCGACGGAGTTGCGGCGCAAGTTCAAGCTGGGAGCGTCAGCCGCGCTTGGGCCGTACAACGGCCGGCTCTCGAACAGCGAAGAATTGACACTACGCGATGCGGCGGGTCGGCGGGTTGATCGTGTAGAGTACGGTTCCGGTTTCCCCTGGCCAACGGCGGCGAGTGGCGCGGGCAGCTCGATGGAGTTGATCCATCCTTCGCTCGACAACGACCTCGGCGGTTCGTGGCGATCATCCGGCATGCAAGTTATTGCTGGCGAGCCGGTTACTTTTATAGCCGCCGGCCGGTCCGGCTGGCGATACCGCGAAGGCACCAGCGAGGCTTCCATGCCCCGGTCGGCCTGGCGAACGCTTGGTTTCAACGAGGACAACAGTTGGAAAAACGGTCGTGCGCCGATCGGCTACGGCGATGGCGACGACCGGACTACGATCTCGATGCAGAACAAGTTTTCGTCCGTCTATCTGCGGCGGGTGTTCAATGTGAAGGCTGGCGACATTCCGGCGCGCCTGGCGCTGCGGGTGTATGTCGATGACGGCGCGGTGGTGTGGATCAACGGCGAGGAGATCGCGCGCATCAGCGTTCCCGGCGGCACGCTGCGGTACAACTCGTTCGCAACCAACCACGAGGCTGCGTGGGAGGAGGTCGTGATCCCGAATCCGGATGAGCTCTTGAACGTTGGCAAAAACATTATTGCCATTCATGCGCTGAACGCCACGCTGGGAAGCAGCGATTTCTCGATCGATGCCGAGTTGCGTACGCCGGCCGCCGGCGAAATCTCCGGTGCGCCAACCCCCGCCGCGGCCAATTCCGTGTTTGCCGCGAACGCGCCGCCCCAAGCGCGGCAGGTGAAACATGAGCCGCGCCAGCCGAAAGCCAACGAACCGGTGCGCGTGTCCGCGAAGGCGACCGACCCGGACGGTGTGGCCTCGGTGACGTTGCTTTACCAGTCAGTCCTCCCCGGGAATTACATCCGAAAAACAGACAGCGCGTTCGAGCAGGGCTGGACGGCTTTACCAATGACCGGTACTGCGGCGGCGGAGTCGGTATACTCGGCGATGATCCCGCGGAGCGTGCAAGCGAATCGCTCTCTGGTGCGGTACCGGATTCGTGTCGAGGACAAGCTGGGAAACGCAGTTATGCTGCCTTACGCCGACGATGGACAGTCGAACTTCGCCTACTTCTGCTACAACGGCGTGCCGGCGTGGATCGGTTCGAACCGGGTCAATGGCAAAAAGGAGACGTTTCCCGACAGCGTGATGAGGTCACTGCCGACTTACCACCTGATCGCCAACCGCACCGACGTTACCAATTCACAATACAGCAGTTCGTTCGACACGGTTCATTTCAACGGGACGCTCGTTTATGACGGGACGGTCTACGATCACATAGAGTTCCGGAACCGCGGCGAGTTTTCAACCTACGTCTCCGGCAAGAACAAGTGGCGGCTATATTTCAACCGCACGCGGGGACTGAAGGCCCGGGACAACTACGGCAGGCGATACGCCCAGCCGAAAAGGACGATCAACCTCAACGGCTGCGCCTCGCCGTGGATGCCGGTCAACCGCGGCATGGCCGGCATGGAGGAGGCGATCGGCTTCAAGCTGTATAACCTGGCCGGCGGCCTCGCGCCCAAGGCCCACTTTGTGCATTTCCGCGTGATCGATGATGCTGCCGAGGCGCCGACCGGCCGGCGCAACGCCCAATACGAGGGCGATTTGTGGGGTCTGTACCTGTACGTCGAGCACACCGACAGCCGTTTTCTTGAGGAGCACGGGCTGCCGGACGGCAACGTGTACAAGATCGAGGGCGGCAGCGGCGACAAGCGCAACCAGGGGCCGACGCAGTCCGTGAATCCGTCGGACTGGAACAGTTTTCGAAATGGCTACGGCCGCTCGCAGTCGCTCCAGTGGTGGCGCGACAATCTTGACCTGCCGACCTATTACACGTTCCGTTCCGTGAACCGGATCATCAGCAACGTCGACATCCGCGAGGGCTGGAACAAGGTGTTTTACCATCACCCGGAAGGCCGCTGGTTCCCGGTGCCGTGGGACCTGGACATGCTGATCATCCCGGAGACGCATTGGCAGGGGGCGATCAACATCGAGCGCTGCCTTAGCCGTCACAAGGCGCTGAAGATCGAGTTCAAGAACCGGGCCCGCGAACTACTCGACCTGCTGCTGGATGACGCTTCGCCGACCGGCGGCCAGATCGGCCAGTTCATCGACGAGCACGCCCGCTTTATCAATCCGCCGGGCGAGCCGCTGACATTTGTCGACGTCGACCAGTTCATGTGGAATTACCACCCGCGGACAGCTGGGAGCCATCGCGGGCAGTTTTACGTGTCACCCAAGAGCCAGAACAACCGGGGCGGCACATGGACGCGCCGGCTCAAGAGCAAGGATCACGAGGGCATGATGCAGCATATGCTCGGGTTCATGACCGACACCGATCCCGGCCGCTGGAGCATCGGCGATGGTGATCCGCGCGGCTACGGCTACAACTACCTTGAACACGAGGCCAAGTTCACCGACCTCCCGAACACGCCGATGATTACCTATGCCGGGCCGGCCAGTTTCCCGTTGGACAAGCTGCGGTTTGAGAGCAGTCCTTTTGACCCGGGGCCATCGAGCAATAGCAAGGATTTCACCGCTATTCAGTGGCGGCTGGCGGAGGTATCCAATCCCAAGACCCCCTTTTTCGAGCTTGGCCAACCTTGGAGATACGAGATCCAACCGGTTTGGGAACTGGAGTCCGGCGAGTTTGCCGCGACCGTGGTCGTCCCGCAGAGCGTCATCCGCAAGGGCGGCACGTACCGCGCGCGTGTCCGGATGCGCAACGGCACGATGGCTTGGAGCCACTGGTCGGCACCAGTCGAGTTTGTCGCCGGCGAACCAAACTTGGACGATCTCCGTCAGAATCTCGTGTTCAGCGAGATCATGTACAACCCGCTTGGCCAAGCGGGCGTGAGTGGCGGCGAGTTCGAGTTTCTTGAGTTGAAGAATGTTGGCGACTTGTCGCTGGACCTGGGCGGCCTGTTTTTCAGCAGTGGCATTGAGTTTGTCTTTCCCAAGGGCAGTATCCTCGAGCCCGGCGGATATTTTCTGATTGCCAAAAACCAGGTGGCATTGAAGAGCCGCCATCCGACCTTGGCCGTGGATGGAATCTACCGGGGCCGGTTGGCCAACGAGGGGGAGACCGTCACGCTGTCGGGCGGCCACGGCGCGCCGGGGGGAAGCGGGGAGGACGATGACGCCGCGCCGTGGCCGGAGTCGGCGGATGGCCAAGGCTATTCGCTGACCACCGATGCGGAGGGCGAGTTGGGGTTCCGGGCCAGCTCGGTTCCAGGGGGCACACCTGGCAGGGATGACCCCGGCTTGGCCAACTCGGACGACTTGGTGTTGACGGTGACGCGCTTGGCCAACGGCTTGTTGCGGGTGGGGTTCAATGCGGAGGCGGGGCGGAGCTATTCGCTGCAGGCCACGCAGGGGCTTGGCCAGGCGTGGGAGCCACTACGCAATTTCTATGCGGAAACAAATGGCAAGGTGTCCCGCATCGTTTCCCCGCGGGTGAGTCGTGAGCGGTACTTCCGGCTGGTTACGCCGGCTGGCCCTTAGGCTACAGTTCGTCGTGGGATTGGATGATCTTGCCGACGAGACCGTATTTTTTTGCCTCCTCCGGCGTCATCCAAAAATTGCGGTCGGTATCCTTGGCGATCGTCTTGAGCGGTTGGCCGGTTTGGTCGGCGAAAATCTGATTGAGCCGCTCGCGCATCTTGACGATCTGCTCCGCCTCGATGCTGATGTCCGACGCTTGGCCGCCGACGCCTCCGCTCGGCTGGTGCAACATGTAGCGAGTGTTGGGCAGGCTGAAGCGATCCCCGACTGGAGGGGCGGCGTAGATAAGCGCCCCGGCGCTTGCGACCCAGCCGGTGCCGACGACCCGCACGCGCGGCCTAACAAACCGGATCATGTCGTGAATGCTGTCGCCTGACTCCACGTGGCCGCCGGGCGAGTTGACGAACACCGTGATGTCGTCGTCCGAATCGGCGGCGAGGAGTTGCAGCTTGGTGCAAAACTCGCGGGCCACCTTCTGGTTGATCTCGCCGTAAAGCATGATGGTCCGCGACTTGAGGAGCAGTTCCTCAAGCTTGTTCAGTGAGTTCTTTTCGTCCTTGTTGTCCTTGCTCATCGTGGAGATGCGAGGCCTGCGCCGCGCGAGGCCGGGAGATTGCGTGTAACCCTCCCCGGTGTAAAGCGGGAATCCGTTCAACTAACCGGCAGCAGGTCTGCAGATAGGGGCGGGGTGGCGCCCTTGCGGGAGGCGACGAATGCCCCGAGCCGGTTGGCCAGGTCGGCGGTCTTTTGCAGCGGCCAACGGCGAACCGCCCCGTGCAGGATCGCCGCACTGCAGGCGTCGCCCGCGCCGACCGGGTCGGCGTCCGGCTCTGGTTTGAACGGCGCCGGTTGTCCAGTCACAACCGCGTTGCTGGTGTGCAGCACGGTGCCGTCCCGTCCACGTGTCAGCACGAACAGGTCGAGGTCGAACCGCTTGAGCAGTGCCGGGATCGGCTCCGCTTGGCCAAGGCCAAGCAGCGGGACGGCGGTGGCCAGCTCGGTCTCGTTCATCTTGACGATGGAGGCGGCGCGGCACCCGGCCTCGAGCAGTTCGGCCGAGAAAAAATCCTGCCGCAGGTTGAGGTCGAACAGCCGCTCGGATTGGCTGGCGGCGGCGAATTGACGAATTGTTGAGTGCGCCGGCTCGAACCGTTGACCCAGCGTGCCGAAGCAGACGGCGTCGCACTGTTTGGCCAAGCTGGCGAGCGACTCATCCCAGGCGAGACGATCCCACGCTACGTTGCGGACAATGTCGTACTCTGGTTCGCCATTCCGCAGGATGATTTCGACCGTGCCGGTCGCGGCGTCGGGATCGCGTTGGATGAAGGCCGTGTCCATGTCGCGCGTCGTCAGGTCGTGGAGCAGCGCTTGGCCAAGCGCGTCGTCGCCGATGCGGCTAGTCACCACGGCGCGGTTGCCAAGCTGGTGCGACTGGACGGCGGCGTTGAGCGGCGCGCCGCCAAGCGCCGGGGGCGAGTCGCTCATGGGAGCGTCGAGGCTTGCAGCAGCACCGGGCGCGGCTTGGCAGTCCAGAACGAAAATCCCTTGAGCCGCAGCGTGTAGTCCGGGCGGATTTCGCGCAGCCGGGCGATCATCCGCTCGGCGTGGTCGTCGACGTGATACGTCGTGATGGCCAGTTGCGGTGCGCCGTTGCGAATCTGTTCCTCCGCGCCCAGTAGCACGTCGAGGTCCGCGCCCTCGGCGTCGGCCTTGATGAGGTCGCCCGGGCCAAGCGCCAGTTGGTGGTCGCGGCAGTAGTCGTCGATGCTCGTGACTGGCACGGCGTCGACGTGCGCCTCACCGCTTGGCAGGTAGTCGAGATAACCGGCGTCCGGGTTGTCGCCGTCGACCATGTACGCCTGACCGCTTTGCTTGCCGACACCGCTGCGCTCGATGGTGATGCCATCTGCCAGTTCGTTGAC
>CAYWMH010000019.1:0-16719 GCA_964459315.1 uncultured Verrucomicrobiota bacterium | reverse complement strand
GGAGACGGTCGCCCACGACAAACTGGCCGGCTTGGCCAAGGCCGAACCGGCCTCGAAAGCCAAGGTCGCCCAGGGGAAGGGGGAGAACCTCGACAAGGCGAACGAGAAGCTGGGCTGCCTCCTCGGCGAATAATTTTCCCGACGCGAACCAAGCGCCATGTGGCCCATCGCCAAGCAGACCCTGAAAGCCGCCGTCCGGTACCGGTTTGTTGTCGCGCTTGGCTTGGCGCTGCTGGTCATCGTGTTCGGCGTGCCGTTGCTGCTGAAGAGCGACGGGACGGCCAAGGGCACGGTGCAGCTCGTGCTAACCTACACGCTCGGCGCGAGCACCGCGCTGCTGGGCATTGCCTCGCTCTGGATGGGCTGCAGCACGCTGGCCCGCGAGATAGAGGACAACGTGATGCAGATGGTTGCCGTCAAGCCGGTCGCCCGCTGGCGGGTGTGGCTCGGCAAATGGCTCGGCATCATGATCCTCAACGCCGCGTTGCTGGTGCCGCCCGGCTTGGCCATTTATATTCTCATCGAGTCACGGGCCAACGAACTGGACAAGGAGGAACAGGCGAAGCTGCGCAACGAGGTGCTGGTCTCTCGCAGCAGCGTGCGCGAACCAATTCCGGAATGGGCGGATTGGCGCGCAGGCACAAAATTCCCCCGGCAGCGGGCGTACTCCTATGCCAAGCTGGTTGCACAGGGCAAGAGCGAGAACCAATACACCTCTGACGAACAGTCTTTAAAGGAGAGTATCACACTTCCGGAGTATGGGCTTTCGTTGCGGCCCGAATACACGCGGTTAATTGAGCAGGCAGCGCAAAACCCGACCGCCGAGGTGCTTGCAGATATTGAAGAGATTGAGCATCAGGCGCTGCAGTTTGCCAAGGGCAGTCAGGAGATTGTCCTGCCGGGCCAGATGATCAACTGGGAGTTTAAGATCGACCCGGACAAGGTGGATCGTATCAACGAAAAACCGATCTACCTGCGGTTCAAGTTCAACGCCGGCGACGAGTACGACCCCAAGTCGCACCTTTGCCTGTGGAACGTCGGCCAGGGAACAAGCAAGCTTTGGCCGACGGATGGTGGAATAAAAGTTGGAGGCACCTGGTTCGAGGAGATGACCATCGGCTCCAACGTTTTTCACGAAATCCCCCTTGAGGGGGGCGTCGTGCCGGACAAGGGCGCGAATCGCGGCCTGGTTCGCGTTAACTTTGCCAACTTCAACGACAAGCCGATCGTGTTCCCGATGGATGACGGGCCGATGATCCTGTATCACGACGGCGGGTTCGGGACGAACCTCGTGCGCGGTTTGCTGATCATCTTCTTCTGGCTGGGGCTCATCTGTGCGATTGGCCTGATGGCATCGAGTTTCCTCTCCTTCCCGGTGGCGACCTTCATGTCGTTCGGCATCCTGCTGATCTCGGCCTCCACCGGGACGCTCGAGCAGATCGTCGAGGAGGAGGGCATTAGCGGCATCAACCATGAGACCGGCAAGAAGGATGAATCGTCATCATTCGACAACGTGGCGATCTTATTCTCCAAGATAATTCTGTCGGTCACAGACCTGGTTTGGGGCTACTCGCCGGTGGATTACCTGAGTTCCGGCCGGACGATCCCGTGGGCCACGCTGGGCATGGCTTTCACCGGGATCATACTGCTGATGGGCGGGCTCGTCTCGGCGTTTGGCGCTTTCATGTTTCAGCGCCGGGAACTGGCGCTGCCGAACCCCACGGCCTCGATGAACTGACGTGATGAAACTCCAAGGCAAGGCGTACAAGTTCATCCTGCTGCTGCTGGTTGCGGCGTTCCTGCTGGGCACCCGCTACAGCCAGCGGATCATGAATGACTTCCGCAAGGAGGAAAAGCTGACCCACACCGAGCCTGTCGAGAACCTCCCGCCGACGCTGGCCCTCACGACGGTCGTGCTGGGCGGCTTCCGGGGGCTGATTGCCAACGTCCTCTGGGTGCGCGCAATGGAGATGCAGGACGACGGCAAGTTTTTCGAGATGGCCCAGCTGGGCGACTGGATCACGAAGCTGCAGCCCCATGCCGACCACGTCTGGCGAGTCACGGCTTGGAACATGTCGTACAACATCTCGGTCAAGTTCGACGGCATCAAGACGCCGCAAATCCGGTGGCACTGGGTTCGCCGCGGAATCGAGCTGATCCGGGACCAGGGCCTCGACTACAACCCCCACAGCGCACATCTGTACCACGAGTTGGCATGGCATTTTCAGCACAAGGTCGGTCACAACCTCGACGATGCACATCGGTTTTACAAGTTGGCGTGGTGCACCGAGATGATGAACGACCCCGGCCCCGACGGCCGCTCCGGCACGGAGGATGACATATTTGAAGGCGGCGTCATCGGAGGGCGGCGCGACGGCTACCTCGACCTGCTCGACCCGCAGACCGACGCGGATCGCCACCGGCTCAAGCGCCTCACGGAGGTCTTCAACATGACTCCGGAAAAAATGAAGGCGGTCGACGACCTGTGGGGGCCGCTCGAGTGGCGGCTGCCGGACGCCCATGCCATCTACTGGGCGCAGCAGGGCATTGACGATGTCACTACGCGTTTCGACGAGGATGGCGACGGCGTTCTCAAAACCGAGGAGGAAGCGGCCGCCGGGGGCGATTTTCTCAAGCTGCGCCGAGTCATTTATCAGGCGCTGCAGCAGGCCTGCATGCAGGGCCGGTTGATTGCCAAGCCGCCCACTTTCCAATACGGCTGGAATGTTGATCTCGTGCCCCGGGCTAATGAGTCGTATGAAAAACAAATGGAGGTCAAGCGTCAGGAGGATGCAGCCTCGAACACCGATACTGGCCTCGCTGAGCACATGAGTACTGGGCATAAGAATTTTTTGCGCAGCGCCGTCTATTTCCTATACGTGTACAACCGCAAGGCCGAGGCGGCCAAGTGGTACGAATACATGCTCGATCTTTATCCCACGTCCATCCCGGTTCCGGGCTTGAGCCTTGACGAGTATTGTGTCTCGCGTGTGCAGGAAGACGCCGGCGAGACCGACCACAACCAGACCAAGGCCGTCATCGGCGGACTGCTACTGGAGGCATTCCAGTACGCCGCGGTTGGCGAGGACGACCAGTTCGTCGGCTACAAGTCGCTCGCCATCCAGCTTCGCAACCGGTTCCAGAAGGAGATCGGCATCAGCACCAATCGCGTCGGCTTGCCGCCGTTCGAGGAAATGGAGCGACTGGTGCTCGAGGATCTATTTCGGCCCAACAGCCCGCTGATGCATCCGGTGCTGCTTGAACAACTCCGTCTTGTACTCAAGCTATCCGAGGAGTACGGCAAGGATCTGGAGCCTTTCCCAGATCCGCAGCAGCCGGTCCAAGGTCCCGAACCGGAATCGGTCTCTGCTCCAGACGAAAACTAACCTGCTTGGCCAATCGGACGTACGCCGGTAGGCTCGGATCTCAACCTTGCCGTCATGCTGGACAGAAACATCCTCCTTTCCGCGCTGCTGCTTGGCCCGCCATCGGTTGCGCTTTGCCAAGCGGAGCCGCCTTCATCCGGGTGGTTCGCCATCCGCGTGGTGGATGCCGGGACCGGCCGCGGCGTTCCGCTAGTCGAGCTTAAGACGGTTAATCACCTCCGCTATTACACCGACAGCAACGGGTGGGTGGCGTTTCGCGAGCCGGGACTGATGAACCGGCAGATTTTTTTCCACGTTCGCAGCCACGGCTATGAGTACCCGAAGGACGGCTTTGGCTATCGCGGGAAACGGCTCTCGACCGCGCCCGGCACCGAGGCGGTGCTGAAGCTCAAGCGCCTGAACATTGCCGAGCGGCTGTACCGCGTGACCGGCGGAGGCATCTACCGCGACAGCCACCTGCTGGGCAGGGACGCGCCGATCGAGCAGCCGCTGCTCAACGGCGCGGTCTTCGGCTCCGACAGCGTCGTGACTGCTATTTATCGTGATAAACTTCATTGGTTCTGGGGCGACACCAACCGGCCGTCTTACCCGCTAGGCAACTTTCATGTTCCGTACGCCACGTCGCAGCTCCCCGGCGAAGGAGGACTCGACCCTGCGCTTGGCGTCAACCTGACCTATGCCGTCGGCGAAAACGGCTTTGTCAAGGAAGCCGCCAGGATGCCCGGCAAGGGGCCAACGTGGATTGATGGTCTCGTGGTGCTGCCGGACGAAAGCAAGCAGCCCCGGCTGCTAGCGCAATACGTCAAGGTCCGGGCGCCGCTGGAGATTTACGAGCGCGGCGTGGTGCAGTTCGATGACGAGCGGCAGCAGTTCGAGCACCGTGTCACGTTCCCGAAAGACGCCCCGTTGTATCCGCACGGGCATCCCTTCCGGCATCGCGCCGAGGACGGACACGAGTACGTTTACTTTGCCGGCGGCCTGCCGCTGGTGCGCGTCCGCGCGACGCTCGACAGTTATCTCGATCCAGCCCAATACGAGACGTACACCTTCCTGCAACCCGGTTCCGGAAATGAGGTGGAGCGCAACCCGGACGGCAGCCTGCGGTTCGAGTGGCGGCGCGGCCTGCCCAAGCCCAGCCTGAAGCAGGTGAAGCGGTTGATCGATGACGGCAAGATCGACGCCGGCGAATCCCCGCTCCACCTGGTCGATGTCGAGACCGGCAAGCCATTACTCACCCAGCACGGCTCAGTCTATTGGAACGACCACAGGCAACGCTGGCTCATGGTGATCTCGCAGTCGCTTGGCTCATCGGTGCTCGGCGAGATCTGGTTCGCCGAGGGCGCGCGCCCGGAAGGCCCGTGGGCCTACGCCCGCAAAATCGTCACTCACGACGACTACAGCTTTTACAATCCCAAGCAGCATTCCTACTTCGCGAAGAAGGGAGGGCGCACCCTGTTTTTCGAGGCCACCTACACGGCCAGTTTCTCCGGCAACAGGCACCCGACCCCGCTGTACGACTACAACCAGATCATGTACCGCCTGCAACTCGACGACCCCCGGCTGAACCTCCCCGTGCCGGTTTACGAGCGGCCGGGTGCCGCCGGAGTAACTTGGTCGATGGTGCGCCACGGCAACGCCGCTCCCCACTTCTTCGCCCTCCCCAAGCCCGGCGAAGGCACGATCCCGGTTGGTTGGGACGAATCAACCGGCCGACTCGTGCGCTTGGCCAAAACCGCCGATGCCCTCTTCCACGCAGCTGCTGATCCCGCCGCGCTTGGCCAAGCGTATCTCCAGCCGCTCCACGAATGGACGCGAACCCATCAGGGCAAAGCGGTTTACTACTACGGCACCAACTCTCCCGACAACGGAAAATGGCACCGGTCGCCCAAGCCGCTCGGCCACATTTGGCCTGTTCCCCGGTTGATGGCTCCATGAATCTATTACGGTCAGCATGTTTTTTTATTCTCCTCGCCGCTTGGCCAAGTGCTTGGGCGTGGGAATGGCGGCCGGTGACGGTGCCCGGTGCGGACGATGCATCCCGTCCCAATGGTGTTGGCTGGTATCGCTGCTGGGTGACGGTGCCGAACAACTGGGCGACGCTTGGCGGTCGTGATCTTTGGGTGGAATCCGTCACCCTCACCATCGACGCCAGCTACGCGGCACACGAGGCATACCTCAACGGCAATCGCCTCGGTGGCGCGGGCGGCTTTCCGCCGGATGCCAAGCCAAGCGACGGCTTGGCCAAGCGCTACAAAGTGCCACCGGGCAGCTTGGCCAAGGGCAAATGGAACGAGCTGGCGATCAAGGTTTTCAACCGCGAGGGCAAAGGCCGCTTCCGGGGCAGCGGCCCGTCGATCCAGGGTTACTTCCTCGAGTGCTTCTTCACCGGTGAGTGGGAGTACCGCCCCGGCGCAGAGCCGGAGCTTGGCCAAGCGCTCGCGGTCAAGCCAAGCCGCGCAGCCTACGGGCAGTTTCACGAGGCCAGCCGCGTGTTGTTTGAGGCACAAAAACTCGTGCACGGGGAACGACTCAGCCCGGACGAGAGCATGAAGAAATTTGAATTGGCCGAAGGACTCGTCGTTGAAACCGTGCTGCACGAGCCACTGATCGCGCAGCCGACGCATCTCAGTTTCGACGCACGCGGCCGGCTGTGGGTCTCGCACTACGTCCAGTACCCGTACCCAGCCGGGCTACGCCAGATCAGTCGGGACAAGTATTACCGCGCGAAGTACGACCGCCAGCCCAACCCACCCCCGCACCACACACCCGGACGCAGCCGCGTCACCATTCACGAGGACACCGACGGCGATGGCTCCTACGACACGCACAAGGTGTTCGTCGACAAACTCAGCCTCGCCAACGCCGCCCTCCCGGGGCGCGGAGGTACGTGGGTCATGCACACGCCGCACCTGCTTTTTTACCCGGACAAAAACGGCGACGACATCCCGGACGGCAACCCGGAAGTGCACCTCGCCGGTTTTGGTTTTGAGGACACGCACTCCGTGGCCAACGGCATTGCGTGGGGGCCGGACGGCTGGCTGTACGGTGCACAGGGCAGCACGGTGAGCTGCCGCGTCACGCGACCCGGCATCGACCCGCCCGGCGCATCCGGCCACTACTTCGAGGGCTGCATGGTCTGGCGTTACCACCCCGGCACTCGAGAGTTTGAGATTTTCGCCGAGGGCGGCGGGAACGTCTTCGGGCTCGAGTTCGATGCCGTCGGCCGCCTGTTCTCCGGCCACAACGGCGGCGGAACGCGTGGTTTTCACTACGTGCAAAGCGGTCTCTACCTGAAGCAGGGTAAAAGCCCGGGCAAGTTCGGGCCGCCGGACAATCCGTTCGCGTTCGGCGAACTGCCGATGATGCCCGGCGGCAATATCCCGCGCTTCTCGCACAATGTCATCGCAATCAACGGCAGTGCCATGCCGGACGACTGGCAGGGCAAACTGCTCGGCGCCGACCCGTTGCACCGCCATCTCATCCTGAGCGAACGCAGCGTGCGCGGTGCGTCGTTCACCACGCGCGACATCGCTTTTCCGGTGAAAAATTCTGACGTCGCCTTCCGGCCGGTGTACATGGCCAACGCCCCGGACGGCTCGGTGTTGATCGCCGATTTTTACGAGCGCTACATCGCGCACGGCCAACATTACCAAAGCCAGATCGACCCCACCTCCGGTCGCATCTACCGGCTCCAAGCGAACTGCAAACAACCCGACACCGACACACGCCTCGACAAAAAATCAGACGACCAACTCCTGCAGCTTCTCGATCACCCGAACAAATGGCACCGAAACACCGCCGTCCGACTGCTTGGCCAACGCACCGATGCGGCGGTGCACGACATGCTGCGAAAACAAATTGAAACCGGGTCCGGGCAGGCGGCGCTGCATAGCCTTTGGGCGCTGCATCAAGCCGGCGGCCTCAATGCCGCGTACGCCACCGAACTGCTCGCGCATCCAAACCCGCACGTCCGCGCCTGGGCCATCCGGCTGCAGGGCGATCGCCGGAAATTGTCCGCCGGTTTTTTTGAAGCCGTCCGCCGCCTTGCCCGGCACGAGGGCCACCCGGAGGTGCGCTCGCAAATCGTCGGCACCGCATTTCGCCTGCCGCGAGATCAGGCGCTCCCGCTGGCGGCGGAGCTGCTGGAACGCACCAGTGATCTCGACGACCCGTTCATCCCGCTGCAATGCTGGTGGGTGCTGGAGCGCCACTGCGAAAACGACCGGGCTGCGGTGCTTCGCCTGTTTGACAATCAGGATTTTTTCCGTCAACCGATGGTGGAGCAACACATCCTCGAGCGGCTCATGCGCCGGCTCGCCGCCCGCGGTCGGCAGGATGACCTCGCCGGTTGCGCCCGCCTTCTCGCGGCTGCCCCGACGAAAGCCCACCGGGAAAAGATGATGGCCGGGTTCAGCAAAGCCATCGAGGGTCAGGCGCTTCCACTCCTGCCAGACGCATTGGCCAAGCAGCTTCGACAACTCGACGCCCCGCCGTTGCCCCTGCGTGTCCGCCTGGGCGACGAGGCCGCGCTTGGCCAAGCGCTTGGCGTGATCGCCGACCGGGGCAAGTCGGCAAGCGAACGCATCGAGTTAATCCACGCAGCCGGTGATGCCGATCTCAATCAACTGAAAGCCACCCTGCTTGACTTGGTTCAGTCGGAACCGGATGCCGGGGTCGTGACCGCCGCGCTACTAGTTCTCCAACGGATCGACGACCCGGCTCTTGGCCAAGCAGTCGCAAAACGGCTGCCCAACCTGCCCGCCGCAGCTCGACCCACTGCCATCTCATTTCTCGCCAGCCGGGTAACCTGGAGCGCGCGATTACTGGATGCGGTCGAGGCCGGTCACTTGGCCAAGCGCGATGTCGCCGCGAACACCGTGGAGGTGCTGCTTGGCCACGGCGGCAAGGTGGCCAACCGGACAAAAGCCGCTTGGCCAAGCGCCAGTGAACCGGCCGGCAACGGCACCGCTGCGGAAATCGCCCGGGTGCATTCGGTGGTCGAGGGCCGTACCGGCAGCCCGTACAGCGGTCGCGACCTTTACCTCCAGCGCTGTGCCGCCTGTCACAAGTTGTTTCACAAGGGCGGCGATATCGGGCCCAATCTCACCGCCTACCAGCGAACTGACCTCGACACGCTGCTCCCCGCCATCCTAGACCCAAGCCGGGAGATTCGCGAGGGCTACGATCACATGCAGGTCCAAACGAAGGACGGTCGACGGCTCAGCGGCTTTTTGTCCGACCGGACCAACCGGCTGCTGATCCTACGCGGTATCGACGGGAGCGACACGGTGGTCGAGCAGGCGCAGTTGGAGTCGACCCACATCAGCCCACGCAGCCTGATGCCGGAGGGACTACTCACCGGCCTGACCGACCAGCAGTTGCGCGACTTCTTTGCCTACCTCCGAATCGCTCAGCCCATCCGAAATTAGTTTTCAAATTTAAAACAACTTGCAGGCAATCGCTTTTGCTGGATTTTTTCCGGGTTCCGTCATGTCACGATTTAATTTCACAAAACTCACGTTGGTCGCATTCGCTTTGCTCGTCCCGGCGAATTCTACGGAAGCAGGCCCGTTCGACGTAAAGCGGCTCCTTGAGGTGAACATCGAGATGCCCGCGGCAGACTGGAAAACGATGCGGTACGAGCATCACGATCTTTTCGGGCAGAAAACACCTCGAGACAAAAGCAAGCCGCGACCCAACCCATATAATTACTACAAGGGAAACGTGACCCTAGACGGTAAACTATTCCGCAACGTTGGCCTGAGAAAAAAGGGCCTGCTCGGCTCGGTGAACGCGCAGCGGCCATCGATCAAGATCAACTTTGACAAATTCGGTGTGGAACAGGAATTCGAGGGTATCTCGTTGATGACTCTGAACAATAACGACACCGATGCCTCGCAGATCAAGCAGCATTTGTCGTATGAACTGTTCCGAAAAGCGGGCATCCCCGCGCCGCGTTGCAACTTCGCTCGGGTCACGGTGAACGGTAAATATCTCGGCGTATACAGTAATGTCGAGTCGGTGCGAAAATCGTTCCTGAAACGGCACTTCAAAAAAGCGAGCGGTAATCTTTATGAGGGTGCGATCAGTGATTTCACCAAGTCGCTGGCGGGAACGTTTGAGGTTAAGACGAATGAAAAGAAAAATGACCGAAATGATTTGAAGCAATTGATGCAGGCGGCTGCAGTTCCGGATAAAAGACTGTTTGAGAGTCTCGAATCCGTAATCGACCTCGACCAATTTTATCGATACTGGGCAATGGAGTGCCTCGTCGGCGCGAACGACGGCTACGCCTCCAACCGAAATAATTTTTTCATCTACAACGATCCAACGTCGAGCCGGTTTCATTTCATCCCGTGGGGTACGGACGGTGTGTTCCGCGTTCGCAGCGGCCGCGCCAATCAATCCGGCACACCCTTTTCCGTGATGGCCGAGGGCGTTATTGCGCATCGACTTTACAAGACCGAGCGCGGCCGAAAACGATACCGTGCCGAGTTGCTCAGGCTGTTCGACGAAATGTGGATCGAGGCCGAACTGACGAAACAAATTGACACACTCGCGCCGATGCTTCGACCGCACACACATTTACCGCCGCACCTATTCGATCCCGCCGTGGAGCGTGTTCGTGAATTCATCACAGGACGACGGGCCTTTCTGGCGCCGGAATTGGCCGGGCCCATTCCGCTTTGGCCGAGACCGCTGCGAGAATCATCATCAAAATCAACTCCGAAATTGTTCTCATTGAAGAGTACATTCAATACCCAGTGGACAAAGACGGCTGATTTAACTTCTGAAAACGAGACTAGCGACTGCTCCATCAACCTGACACACGGCGACAAAGTGATTCGGCTCACCGAGCTTCGCGCAGCCGCAGCCGTGACATCCGGGAGCGCACGATACGGCTTTCCGGTCATCTCCGTGCGCGGTCGTATCGAGGGCAAACAACAGGACATCATGGTAAACTTGGTGGTGGAGCCGGATTTTTTTCGTGTCTCAGATAAAATCCCGATTGACGGATACACAGTTTGGGGTTTCATCCGGCTTGGAAGAACAGGCGCCAAGCGGCTCAGTCGAATCGGCTGGCCCAGCGGCAACCTGAAACTGACTGCGGCAACCCGGAAGGAAGGCGAAACCGTGTCCGGCTCGTTCGAGATCACCAGCTCCAGCATAGGTCAGTTAAATCTGTAGCCGATGTCAGCGCTTGGCCAAGCCGAATGAGCGTTATTCGTTTCCCTTCAGATGGCTCGGGAAATCGATCGCGCTGTGGAGGATGCGGACGATTTGGAGTGTCTTTCCCTGGACTCGGAACAGGATGACGTACTTTCCCTGCGATGCGATCTGGCAACCGGGAAACAGGTCGTTCCGAAATCGCCAGTGGCTTGGTTCATCCAAAATATCCTCGAACTTACTCCAGAGATTGTTCAGGTAAACCTCCTTCTGTTCCCCACCCCAAGTCTCGAGCGTTTACTGCCGGATCGACTTCAGGTCGCAAACCGCAGCCTTGGTGAACTCGAGGTTCACGAATCCCCGCGAGCCAGATTCATTAACGCTTTTTTCGACTGCACACCAACAGTCTCCCCAGCCTTCAACTGGGCGAAGCCAAGTGCGACTTCGCGCTTGAGCCATTCGCTTTCCACCTCCTGCTTGAGTGAATTCATCAAGGCTTCACGGTCACCTCGCTCGCGTTGTTGTACAAGCCGGACTTCATTTTTTTCCGAACCACTTTTTCCAGCTCAGGCATCAACGAAATATGCATGAGGCGACCTTGGCCGAACGAGCAAGCATTATCAATATTTGGATCAACCTCACCCTGTGATTGCCAAGCGCTTGGCCAAGGGCGCATACTGCCGCGCGGATGAGTAAACGGTTTTACCTGACCACCGCCATCGACTACGTCAACGGCGAACCTCACCTCGGTCACGCCTACGAAAAGGTCATCACGGACATCATCGCCCGGACGCATCGCAGTCTCGGGCAGGAGGTGTTTTACCTGACCGGCCTCGATGAGCACGGCCAAAAGGTGCAGACTGCGGCCACGGCCGACGGCAAAGATCCGCAGGTTTACTGCAATGAGTTCGCGAAGATTTGGGAGTCGTTCGCCGGTCGCCTGAACCTGACGAATGCCGACTTCGTCCGCACATCGTCGGAGCGGCACAAGGTGTTTGTGCGAGCGGTGCTGCAAAAACTGCACGACGCCGGGCATTTTTATCAGGCCGAGCATCGCGGGTTTTACTCGGCCCGGCAGGAGACTTTTTTGACGGAGAAAGACCGGCGCGAGGACGGGACGTTCGATCCCATTTACGGCGACGTCACCGAGTTGGCGGAGAACAATTACTACTTCAAGCTCGGCGAGCATCAGCAGTGGCTCATTGACCACATCGAGGCCAACCCCGATTTTGTCCAACCGGAAACGCGCCGCAATGAGGTGCTTGGCTTCCTGAAAAACAACACGCTCGAGGATCTCTGTATCACGCGTCCCAAGGCGCGTCTCGAGTGGGGCATCCCGCTGCCGTTTGACGAGGAATACGTGACGTACGTATGGTTCGATGCCCTCAGCAACTATGCCAGCATCCCGGCTGCGCTAGGCGATGCCGCGGCCGCTGAGCCTATCGGGCTCGATTCCCGGCCGGACGCTCCCTCGCTTTGGCCGGCAGATATTCATGTCATCGGCAAGGACATCCTGAAATTTCACGCCGTCTACTGGCCGATCATGCTCAAGGCGATTGGACTCTCGTTGCCGGGACAGGTGCTCGTTCACGGTTGGTGGCAGAAGGACGGCCAAAAGATGAGCAAGACCACCGGCAACGTCGTCGACCCGGTCGCGGTCATCGACGAGTGGGGGGTTGATGCGTTTCGCTACTACGTCGTGCGCGAACTCGACATCGGGCCGGATGGCAACTGGACGGACGAAAGTTTTGAGGCCCGCTACGCCGCCGAGTTGGCCAACGGCTTGGGCAATCTCGTCAACCGCTCACTCTCCATGCTCAACCGCTACCGCGACGGCACGCTCGAGGCGACCTCCGACGAACTGGCCGCCGACGCCGAAAAATGGATCGCCGAGGCCCGGGGGAACTACGAGTCACACCAGATTCAGGCCGCGCTGGTGAGCGTATGGGGGCTGGTTGATCGGGCCAACCAATACGTCGAGCAGACCGCTCCGTTCAAGCTGGCCAAGCAGGAGGATCAAGCCGATCGACTGAACGAGGTGCTTTACAATTTGGCCGAGTGCTGTCGCATCCTCGCGGTGCTCATCTGGCCGGTCATTCCCGGGACCGCCGAGAAAATCTTCGAGCAAGTTCGCATCGACGGCTCGCCCGCGGATTTTGCCCAGGCAAAATGGGGCGGCTTGGCCAAGGGCCACACCTGCAACATACCCACCCCTCTCTTCCCCCGAAATGACCTCGAGAAAAAGTATAGTTCTATAACTGCTCGGCCTAGCGGTTGGTTGTTTCACGGCGTCTGGCACGGTATCGTCCCGCGTTTTGATGAAAGCGTGGATTTGTGTTTTTTTTGGACTGACCATGGTAGGCCTTAACCCGGTAAGTGGCGAATCGAAGCGAGCGCCGATTCTTGACGACCCGTTTCTTTGGCTCGAGGAGATCGAGGGCGACCGCGCGCTCGCGTGGGTGCACGACCGTAACCGGGAATGCTTCGACGAACTCGAGTCGGACGCCCGATACGCCACGTTCCTCGAACAGGCGGAGGCGCTGCTGAACGCCAAGGACCGCATCCCGTACGGCTCGGTCCGGGGGCGGCACGTCTATAATTTCTGGCGGGACGCCGGGCATGTCCGCGGCATCCTGCGGCGCACCCCACTCGCGTCGTATCGCTTGGCCAAGCCGGAGTGGGAGACAGTGCTCGACATCGATGCGCTGGCCAAGTCCGAGGATGAAAACTGGGTTTACAAGGGCACCACCTGGCTGGCTCCCGGTTACGGGCGATGCCTCGTGAAGCTCTCACGGGGTGGAACGGATGCGTCGGTGTATCGCGAGTTCGACGCCGAGGCCAAGCGCTTCGTCGATGGCGGCTTTATGTTGCCGGAGGCCAAGTCCGGCGTGGCCTGGCTGGATCGTGACACGCTGCTCGTCGGCACGGACTGGGGCGCCGGGGCGCTGCCCGCGTCCGGCTATCCGCGTGTGGCCAAGCGGTGGAAACGTGGCACGGCGTTGGCCAAGGCCGGGACGGTGTTTGAGGGCCGCAAGGAGGACATCGGCATCTGGCCGCGCGTGTTGGATTCCGGCGAGGCCACCCTTCCGATGGTCGACCAGTCGCTGACGTTCTTTACCGGGGCGTACCATCTCATCGGTGACGACGACCAACTGCAGCGTTTGCCATTGCCGGAGTCGGTCGATGTGGCCGGGTTTTACGCCGGTCGTATCCTGTTCACGCTGCGCGAAGCGTGGGAGATTGCCGGGCGGACTTATTCGCAGGGAGCATTGCTGGGGATCGACGCGGCGGCGTTCCGGGCCACAGGCGAGTTGCCGCGCATCGAGACCGTTTACACGCCGGATGAGCGGACGAGCATCGAGGGCGTCGCCGTGTCACGCAGCGGCCTTTACGTGACGCTGTTGCAGAACGTGAAGGGGCGCCTCTTGCGCTTTAGCTTGGACGCCGACTCCGTCAAGTGGAGCGCCGAGCCGCTGCCGTTGCCGCCCAACGGCACGGTGTCTCTCTCCGCGGCGAACCCCCATTCCGAAACGGTGCTAGTGAATTACGAGGACCACATCACGCCAGACCGGCTGAGCGAGTATGACGCCGGGGCGAATGCGCTGACGCTGCTCAAGTCGCTGCCGGCCCGTTTTCGGGCCGACGATCTGCAGGTCAGCCAGCACATGGCCGGGAGCGCGGATGGCGAGTTGGTGCCGTACTTCGTGATCCACCGAAAGGGACTCAAGCCGGACGGCTCGACCCCGACGATCCTGTACGGCTACGGCGGGTTCGAGATTTCGCTCAAACCAAGCTACTCGGCGACGATCGGCAAGCTGTGGCTCGAGCGTGGTGGCGCGTATGCCGTCGCAAACATCCGTGGAGGTGGGGAGTTCGGACCGCGCTGGCACAAGGCCGCGCTCAAGACGAACCGACAGCGGGCGTATGACGACTTCATCGCCGTGGCGGAGGATTTGGTCAGGCGCGGTATCACTTCGCCCAAGCGGCTGGGCATTTCCGGTGGCAGCAACGGCGGCCTGTTGGTCGGTGCCATCTTCACGCAACGGCCCGAACTCATGAATGCCGTCGTCTGCCGCGTGCCGCTGCTGGATATGTTGCGCTACACCAAGCTGCTCGCCGGCGCCAGCTGGGCCGCCGAATATGGCGATCCGGAGGACTCGATCATGCGCGCGGCGATCCTGAAATATTCGCCGTATCAAAACGTATTTCCCGAGCGCAACTACCCGAAAGTGTTCATCGAGACCTCGACCAAGGACGACCGGGTTCACCCCGGCCATGCGCGAAAAATGGTTGCCCGGATGCGCGAGCAGGGGCACCCGGTTTTGTATTTCGAGAACACCGAGGGCGGCCATGCCGCCGGGGCCAATCTCAGGCAGCACGCCCGCCGATACGCACTCGAGTACGTCTATTTTTCCCGCCAACTCGGGCTCGAGTGAGCGCTTGGCTCATGCGCCGGCTAGAGGCTCGAGGGGGTGCCGGGTCAGTTCCTTCAACTGCGCGCGCTCGGCGAGCGAACTTTTGAGTTTATCTTCGTCTTTCCCGACTTCGTGCAGCTCGTGCTGTATTTCGGCCAAGCGACGTTTGATGAACTGGTTGCGCAGCCGCAGCACGATGTCCTTTAGCTGCCGGGCCGGGTCGTGTATGGCGCGGCCATCGGCCACGGCCTCAGTAGCCAGGCGCTTGAAGGCGTCGGCTTGCAGGGTGTCAAGCAGTTCCGGCATGCCGGCGTCGGGGTTCCCGGCGAGCAGCGCGAAATGTTGCTGCAAAATCTCGCGCACGGCGGGGTTGGTCACCCAGTCGGGGTCGAGATGTGACTCGAGCCACTCGGTGGAGTCCCGCTCGGTGAGCACCAGCTTGAGCAGCCACAACTCGACCGGCTCTGGCTTGGCCACCGGGTGTTCCGCCTCCTCGGGCGGGGGCTCGTCGAACTGCGGCTCGGATGGCTGAAAGCCGCGCTTGTGTTTCTTGAACTCGGCGCGCACGGCGTCGGCATCGACGCCGAGCCGGTGGCTGACCTTCTGCGCGTGGGTGTCAATGAGCACCGGGTTGTTTGTCTTTTGCACGGCGTCGCGCATTTCCTGCACGATGTTGCCGCGACCACGGTCGGAGTCGGCGTTGTGTACGCCGCAGAGGTAGCTGAGCAGAAAGTCGAAAAAACCGGGAGCCTCCGCGGCCAACCGGCGAAAGGCCTCGGCGCCGTTCTCGCGGATGAAGCTGTCAGGGTCGTGCGGTTTTGGGATGACCGCGACGCGAATGGCCAGTCCGCTGGCGAGCAGGTCGTCGAGCGAGCGCAAGGCGGCCTGTTGCCCGGCGGTGTCTGAGTCGAAGCACAGCACAACCTCTTCGGCGTAGCGCTTGAGGATGCGTGCCTGGTCGGCGGTGAGGGCGGTGCCCTGTGGCGCGACGGCGTTTTCGATGCCGGCCAAGTGGCAGGCGATGGTGTCGAGCTGGCCCTCGCAGACAATGGCCGACTTGGCGTCTAGGATTGGCCGCTTGGCCTTGTCCAACCCGTAGATCACGCGGCGCTTGCTAAAGATCGGCGTTTCGGGCGAGTTGATGTATTTGCCGCCCTTCTGCTCGGCGCTGAGCACGCGGCCGCTGAAGCCGATGACGCGGCCCTGCTCGTCGCAGATTGGAAAGATGAGCCGTCCGCGGAACCGGTCGTAATGGCCCTTGTCGCCGGCGATGGCGAGACCGCCCTTCTCGAGCAGGGCGTCGTCGTGTTTTTTCGACTTTGCCCAGTGGCGCGTATCGCTCCCCACGGCCGGCGCGGAGCCGAAGCGGAAGCGGGTTACCGCCTCGTCGCTGAGGTCTCGCTTGGCCAGATAGTCCCGGGCGGCCCCGGCGCGGGCGTCGTTGGCGAGGGTGGTTTCCCAACGCCTGGCGACCTGCTCGTGCAGGGTGCGGAGTTTCTCCTTCAGCGAGCCCTCCTCTCGCTGGCCGGGCTTCATCTCAAACTCGATCGGGATGCGCGCCCGCTCGGCGAGGCGCTCCACCGACTCGATGAAGGAGAGGTTCTCGAACTCGCGCAGGAACGTGAACACATCGCCGCCCTTGTGGCAGCCGAAACAGTGGAAAATCTGCTTGGTCGGCGAGACGTTAAAGCTGGGCGTTTTCTCTTTGTGAAACGGGCAGAGGCCGACGAAGTTCGTCCCGGCTCGCTTGA
>CAYWMH010000018.1:6730-17028 GCA_964459315.1 uncultured Verrucomicrobiota bacterium | reverse complement strand
AGCCGGAATCCCCCTTGAACTGGGTCTGGACGGTCTCGAAAAGATTATCCCAGCCGACGCTAGCGATCGCCAGCCAGCCGGTGACGAGGATGCCGATCGACAGGACAACAAACTGGATGTAGTCGGTGATCACCACCGATATCATCCCGCCGATAACCGTGTAAACCAGCACCAGCGCCAGCAACGTCGCCATCACGAACTTGAGCGCGTCGCCGTCCGGATCCATGCCGGTGATGCCGACGATGAACATCGCGCCGACCTTGAGGAACAGCCCCATGTTCAGCAGCCCGCCGAACGCCAGCATGACGCCGCCGAGGATGCGTGTGCGGCGACCGTATCGTTTTTCGTAATACTCCGGGATCGTCAGAACCTTGTGGTCGCGCAGTCGCACGACGATGAAGCCGGTCAGGCCGACGAGCAGCGCCACCAACCCGGCGATGACCCCGATGTGAAATGCCGCGAAGCCTGAGGTGAATCCTTTCTGCGCGCTGTACATCACCGTGATGAGGCCCATCTCGGTGCCGGTAAGCGTGGCGATGCCAAGCCAGGTGCCGACCGAGCGCCCGGCGGTGACGAAGTTCGTCATGTTGCCGGCGTATCGCTTGACGAAAAAGGCGATGCCGACCGAGAACAGCAGGTACACCACGACAATCACCCAGTCGAGCGTACCGAAATTGGTCTGGTTGGTGGCGTTGGTGAGGGCGTCCATTCGGGTCACTCCGCGAGGAGCAGCCGGAAAAATTGGCCGCCCGAGTCGGAAACGTCAACCTCGACCTGCTGCGGACCGGCCTCCTCCGCGACCTGCTCGATGACGGTTTCCCACCCCGCTTGGCCAAGCGCGCGGGTGAATTGCACCTCCACCAGTTGTCCGGCGCGGGCGGTGTTGAACCGAAGCTCGAGCCGTCCGTTCGCCAAGCGCACGGCCAGGAGCTGGAACACACTGTCGGCGTCCTGCGGGTCGGTACCGGCCTGATACTCGGCGAGGTTGTCCAGGCCGTCCCGGTCGCTGTCCTCGGTGGCGTCGCCGGCGACGAGCGGGTTCAGCCCGTTTGCCGTCTCCCATTCGTCCGGGATGCCGTCGTTGTCCGAGTCATCCCCGCCCGGCGGACGGTTGTCACGGCCGGGCGTTGGCGTGGCGGCCTTCCAGTTGACCGGGTCGTTGGCGAACTGGTTTGCGGTCAGGCGCTGCAGCGAGGCGCCCTGGCCATCGGCTTCGCTTGGCCAAGGGGCGGTGTCGCCGTAGGTGAGTTGATCCATGGCTATGTAAGGCACGAATCCGGCGTCGTCTTGGTTCAGGCCCTGCGGCGTATCCGGCCGGTACAGGGCGACCGTATCGCCGCCATTGGCCAACTGTCCCCGTATCGGGCCGAGGATCGGCACGTCATCCGGGATGCCAAGCCGCTTGGCCAAGCTTGCAGCCTTGTCCGGCGCCTTCGCCGGGTTGAACTCAATCAACACCACGTAGCCGCCGGGAGGCAACTGGAAGCCGCGCGGAAACTCGAACGTCGCGCCGCCGTCGATCCGCCATGTGTTTTCCGGGTGCAGAGGGTCGTACAGCGGTACGGTCACGGTGGAGACGTTTCGCAACTCGATGAACTCGTCGTCCGGCGTGCCGGCGCCGAGCGGCAGCGGGGCGGGGTGGTAATGCACCTCGTGGATCACCACCGGCCCGACCTTTGCCGGGGCATTGGCCGCGCCTTTGCCGTTGCGAAAGGCCGAGAGCGAGGTTGGCGCGTTCACGCCGAACGTCGTCTTGGCCAAGGTGGTGAATTGATCGCCGAGGCTGGTTTTCACCCGGCCAAACGACACGCCGTTTTCCGCCGCGCCGAACTCAACGATCGCGCGGCGGCCGGTCAGGTTGCCGTACGTGTCCGTCTCGGAAAGGATGACTGTGTCGCCGTGGGCGGAGTTGAGCGCGAAACTCCCATTGGCCCCCGGTACCGGATTGAATTGCGCCTCGTAAAACGCTGCCAACCCGTTCGACGTCAGGATCGTGTTCGCCGAGATCCGGAACTTTTTCAGGTTCGATCCCGAGTTGCTGAGCCACCAGTTGCCGATGTTGACCGATTCGTCGGTGACATTGAGCAGCTCGATGGCGTCCTCGAGCGGTGGGTCGGTGTGCGTGAGCACCTCGTTGATGACCACGTTCGCCAGGGGCAGGTAGTTCGACTTGCCGGGGGTAGGCGTGTCGGGGAATTTCACAATTTTCGAAGCACCGTCCGGCAGTCGTCCCTCCGACTCGCCGAGTACCGTCTTCGAAATCTCCCGCTTGTCTAGTAGTGACTTTGCCTCACTGTAAAGGGCGATCGGCTCTCCAAGGCTGGCTAGGCTGAAGTTCACGTGGTCGCCGCCCTTGGCCAGATCGCCGTCGGCGATCCATTTCACGAATCCGCCTGGGGCTATGAAGGTCAGCTCAGGGATTTGAAACTTGGTTCGGCCGACAGAGCTGAGATCGTCGGTCAGGTACATGCCGTCCAGCTTGGCCGGCAGCGAGAGTGGGTTGTACAGTTCGATCCAGTCGCTGTTCCGGCCGTTGGCCATCCATTCGTTGATGACAACGTGGCTGGAGGAGGAAAGCAATGATGACACCTCATTCTCCTCGCCGGGGGTGGCTGTATTGAGTAGCGCCCAGTCGCCGGTCTTGTTGCGTCCGATAGGGAGATCCGGCACCTGGAAGCCGTAGCTCACCCGGTCGATCACCTGTTCGCTGGCGTTGAACAGGACTACTGTGCCGCGGGCACCGTTAAGCGAGCGGCCGGTGTTCAGGTAATCCGCGGGGCCAAGCGCGGGATCGCGCGAGCCGTTGCACCAGACGACCAGCCGCCCATTGGCGTTGAGGCGGGTGCCCGCCGGGAAAGGCCATTGTCCCGGCTCGACTCGGTCGATGCTAACGCTCATTCCAGTGAGCTCGATGGCTTTCGTCGAGTTGTTCCACAGCTCGATCCAATCACTCGTCCGGCCGATTGGGTCGATTATCACCGCGTCGTTGATGGCGAGAATCTCGCTGAGCTGCAAGCCGCCAGTTTTCGGCAGGTAGTTTGCCTGCCCTGGGCTGATGGTGGTGGTGAATGTTTTCCACGAGCCGGTGCCGTTCGGGTATCGGCCGCGCGACTCCCCGTCCTTCTGCGTGCGGTAGCTCAGATTGTCCAGCTCGGCACCATCCGGATCCCTTAGTAGCAGGGTGCCGCCGGCGGCTGGCAGGCGAAAGTCGAGATGCCGCACTCCCGGCCGCTCGTCAGCGCTGAACACCGCGTAGGCACCCGGCGCGATGTAGGAGAGGTTCCGATAGGTGAACCGTGCCAAGCCGACTTCCCATCCCAGCTCGAACAACGCAGCCGGCCGGTTGTCGGTGTTGTAAAGCTCGACCCAGTCATCCCCGCCCGGCGGCGCGGCGGCCACGAACTCGTTGAGCTTGAGTTTTTTTAGGTCAGCGACTGGCGCGGTTTGGTTCGGCTTGCCGGGGGTTGGCTGGTTGAGCGACCAGTTGGCGCTGTCGCTTCCGCGCCCAACCGAGTAGTCGGCCACCTGTAGGCCGAAACCCAGCACATCGATGCGTTCCCCCTGCGGGTTGAACAGCGCGATGGTGTCGCCGTCGTTGTCCATCGCGAATCCGGCGTGCAACCCGGGCGCTTCCGCAGCGTCATCCATCCACACCACGAGATAGCCGTTGGCTGGGATCATGGTGCCGGCCGGGAAGTTGAATTGCCGAGGCTTGGTCGGGTTGTCGCTCAGGCTCCAGTTTTGGAGGTAGACATTGGTCCCGGCAACATTTTTTAACTCCACATAATCGGGGAAGGAGGCACCATTTTTGACCGCACTGACATTCTCGGCGAGCACCTCGTTGAGGATGACCAGCGGCTGCGGTCCGGTTGAGTTGGGTCGGCCGGGGGTGCCGCCTTTGGCCAAGCTGGCGCGCCAATTCGCCGGCGAGTCGGGATCGCCGTCCGGATTGGTCAGGACCAGGGAATACCCGTCGCCGTCCGGCTCGCTTGGCCAAGCGCCGCTGTCGTCGTAATCTACAGACAGCACCGTCTCGCCGTTGCGGTCGACTAGGGCCAAGCGCTCGCCCCTGTTCGAGAGGCTGCCCTCGTACAGGCCGCCGACGCGCACGCCAGGATAACGCGCAAGGAACGCCTGCACATTAGCGTCGTTAACCAGCAACAGATAGGCGCCCGCGGCCAGCGGGGTGCTGTTCTCGGCAAACCGGAAGGTGATGCCATCAAACGAGAAGCCGGAGAGGTCCTGCTCTGTGTCGCCGATGTTTTGCAACTCCAGGAACTCGAACGCATCGCCTCCCTGTGGGTTGTACATGATCTCGGTGATCCGCACCGGCACATCGCCGTCCCCGACCATGAACGAGGCCTCCGTCAGCGCGCTCCATTTGCCGGATGTCATCGTGCGCGCCTTGACTTGCGCGCCGTCGTCCAGGACGACCCCTTTCGCCGAGTCGTACTTCTTGGCCGAGGCCGAGGTGGCGCCGACGAATCGGACACGCGGGTCGGAACCGTCGGTGGTGTAATAGACATCACCGCGGGAGGCGGACAGCTTGAGCTTGAACCCGGTGGGCACAGTACCGCCAAATTGGTTGAATTTGGGCGCGTAATCGGAGGCGGCCAGGTTGGCCTCCTTCAGGTGCTTCAACACAGGCGCGCGCCGTTTCCGGATCCAGTTGGTTCCCCAACTTTTGCTGACCGGGATTGTGCCCTTCACTGTGTTATAAATTTCATCGAACACACGCCGGATCTCGGAGTCAGTCAGGCCGCCGCCGTTGTAGAAGTGTTTGTGTACCTGGTCTGCAAAAATCATCTGGTACTCGGAACTAACCTTCAGTTTGTTGAAGAGCTTGGCGATGTCTGCGTTACCCCAGGGAGGATTGGTACTCGAGAGCTGGTTCTTGATGGTGTTGTGGCTGGTGCTTTTGCTGAAGGTCCATTCAGCATCCCAGTTGATGAAGCGAAACAGGCCGTCCGGTTTGTGGCGTGCGACGCGCCAGTTGTTGTGTGGCCAATCGTCGTTGGCGGCGTAAATCAAAGGCAGGAGGTAGTCTGCCATCGCCGCCATGTCCAACTGCTTCTCGACTACCTGGAAGTGTTCTGTGTCGTTCATGTCGTACCGATTGACATAGTTGAGCATCTTGCGCCAACTGGTGACCCTGCCGGCACGAACCTCGTCGAACTGCGCGATTAAGTCGTACTCTTCATCCGTCTGGTACCAGTCTGCGAGGAACTTCGTGTCGATACGCTCACAGGGGTTGTAGTAGCCTTTGTACCTGCCGTTGATGAACAGATTCACAAACGTGCCTCGTGGGGAAATCTGCCCGACATTGGAACAAAGCCGCCGCGCCCATTCGTCCTTGATGAACGGGTTGGTGTGGTCGTTCATGCCGGCCCGGAGTACAATGCGGTCGAACGATTTCACCGGGATATTGCCGAACAACGGATACTCTAGACGGCCGGTCCCATAGTCGCCGCGGAAGTAAAGGCGGAACGAGTATTTGCTAAAAGGTAAACCACCGTTGGGATTGTATCGCGGACGCACATAACCGCCGCCTTGGATGCGGATGCCGCAGTCGACGGCAAAGCCGCCATTGTCATCGGGACGGATCAACTCTGCAGAGATAGGACGTTCCCATGCTATGCCATGTCGTTGGGCGTTGGGTTGTTTCTGGATGCCTTTCGTGCCCCAAAGATGGCGGTCATCGGTCACGAGCGACAGGGCGGGGAGCTTTCGCCGTGAGCTTGGCATCCCGTAAAGGTAGGTGTTGGTGCGCACCTTCGACGGCAGCATACCCTCCTTGTGAGCTATGGCCCGCACTATGCTCGTCTTGGCGATCCGGATCGGGCCTGAGTAAACCTTGCCAACGGTCTCATATTTTGCGTTACCGCAGCAGGCCGGGGTGTCTCCGTTGATCGTGTAGCGGATTTTCGCGTTGGGTGTGTCGGTCGACAGGGTGAGGTAAACTGCCTTCCGCTCGTAAAAACCGCGCGGCAGGCTGAAATGCACCGGGTTCACGCGGCTCGACACGGTGGCGGTGCCATTGGCCGCCCCCGGCGTCGGCTTCGAGAAATAAACCCACTCGTCGTTTTTGTTCAACCCGTAGCTGACACCGGCAGCCTGCTCCGGAAACCGAACCTCCGACACGGTGCGTCGCGGCGATTCCGGGCTGCACAACGCGAGGTACTCCCCGTTGGGGTTGAGCTTGAAATTCGTGTGCGACGGCTTGGTCAAGCTACTGTTTTTGATGTCCTCGCCGGTGGCGAAAATCACCACGCGTTTCCCGGCGCCAAGCGTCATGTCGGGGAACACCCACTTGGCTAGGTTGTCCCGGTCATCGGTCAACGACCAGCCGTTGAGCTTCACCCCGGCGTCTCCGCGGTTGTGCAACTCGATCCAGTCGCCCTCCACCCGCTTGTACGCCTTGTTGGCCGCCGCGGAGAACTCGCTGATCACCACTTCGCCGGGCGTGTGGGCCGGGTCCACCCGTATCGACCACGCCTGGCCGTCGAACGCGTTGGGGGTCTTGTTGAAGTCGGTGATGCCGTGGTCGTCCGCCCAGTTCAGCTCCGCTTGGCCAAGCGCGAGGTCGTCGAATTGAAAGATGTACGGTCCGGCCCCAAACCCTTCCACGGCCAAGGCCGAGACGCCGTTGGCCATCAGGTCTGCTGCGTCGATGCCCTGTACCGGCTCGTCGAACCAGATTTCCGCCTGGCTGAACTGTCGAACCGTGCCGTCATCCGGCAACCGGCTGGCAAGGACGGGCGGTGTAAGATCCAGCAGCTCGTAGCTCCATGTCGATTGATGGATTCCGGAGTTGCCCGCCGGGTCGAACGCGTTTGGCGGGGAGGCGAGGTCGCCGATCCCGTGGCCCGGTGCCCACCAGACTTCGGTTCTCCCGGCGGCAGGGTGGTCGAACTGAAACGTGAATGTGTTCCCATTCTCCTTCACCTGGGTCGCCGGATAGTCATTCACCACGAGGTCGCCGGCATCCACCCCGGACACCGGCTCGCTGAAGGTCACGTCGATGGCGTCCAGCTCGGTCAGTTCGCCCGGCTTGGGCGAGATTGAGACGATCTCGGGCGGAACGGTTTCGCGTTCCTTGGCCGACAACCGGACGTCGATAAAGGCGTCCCAGTTGGCCTTGCTGAAGTTCAGGAGCATGATGCTGAGGACATTCCAGCCCTTCTCCGCGACGCCGCCGAAATTGTGAATGGTGCTCGTGTGCCAGCTAAGCGGCTCCTTGTTGGACTTCGTGGATCTCGAACTGTAGCGGAGCGTCGTCGTCGGCTTGTTGAGGCTGGCGACTTCCACGCCGTTGAGCCAAGCCACGTAGCCGTCGTCCGCCTGGACCTCGAGCGTGGCGGTACTCAGGATCGACGGATCAGCCACCCGAAACTTCACTCGGAGGTAAACCGTGGAGTAGCCGCTTTTCATGTCGGACAGTTCTGTGCCGCCCTCGACAGACTCGTTGCTGTAGAACGGTTGTTTGCCCCGTGACCATTTTGTGTCGGAGAAATTCAGCTTCGTCCACGCCGTCCGGGGGGAGGAGGCTTCCTTGGTGCCCTTGTGGTACTTGAAGATGGCCCCCTTCTTGACGAGCTCAACGCCGCTGGCCGGTTGCGGCATCGCCCAAGCCACCAAGCCAAGCGCCACACTAATGCAATATCGATTCATGATTCGTCGTCGTCCGGCTGCTGACCGGGGAGCTGTTTGACCTCCAGCGGAATGCTGGCCTCCTGCCGGCCGTCGATCGCAATGTCCACGGCGTGCTGGCCGAATTTCTCGAACTTCAGCCGCTGGATGTTCAGGATGAAATTGCGATAAAGGAAACTGTCGTCCGCCGGTATGTTGACCTCGAACGGTAGCTCGATGCTCGGCATAACGAACTTGCCGTCTTCATCGACGAAGTTGATCCGCAGTTTGTGCGAGCCTTCCTCCACGCGCTTGAACACCACGCGCAGTACGATCGAGCATTGCGGATAGTTGGCCGGCAATTCCCGCGTGTAGACCGAGTTGAACGTGCCCAGCAGGTTCAGTTTGCCCTTATAATCCGTGGCTGCGTCGCACAGCACCGCTATCTGTATGTCCATAAAAAGTACGCTTTCTACGCTCAAATTGGCCGTCTTGTTAAATTTCCCGCCCCGAAGGGCCGGGGAACATAGCTGCAAAACTTCATTCCGCCAAACGCTTAACCTGCAGCCGAAAGAACCGTTTTTCCCTGCCGCCCGGCAGGCCAAGCGGCACCCGCCGGGTTTCGGACTGGACCCCTTTTTCCGGGTAAAACACTTCGCCCGGCATCCCACCCCACGGCCCGGTGATGGTCTCGGCGGACTCCAGCAGGTAGTATCGGCCGGCCCGCAGTGTGAATACGGCCTCGAACTGGCCCGCTTGGCCAAGCGCGAGTGCCAACTCCAGCCGGCTGGCCGGGTCGGCCGGGTCGGTGTTGGCGAAGTATTCGTGGAGATTGCTGGCACGGTCGTGATCCGGGTCCGCCCGTGAATCATCGATCTCGGGATTCAATCCGTTGGCGAATTCCCAGACATCCGGCAGGCCGTCCCGGTCGGTGTCCTTGGCCGGCTTGGCCTCGGCCCTGCCGGGCGAGCCGGCCTTGGCCAAGCTGGGCTGCCAACCGTCCGGGCTGTCCAATGCGCCGAGCGCCTGCTTGGCCGGGTCGAGCACGGTGGGGATCAGCGAGTGGCCTTCGCCGTCGGCTGCCTGCGGCCAGTTGTCATCATCGCTGTAATGGAAGGTGACGAGAATCTCGCCCCGGGCCGCAGCCTGCAAGCGGATTGTCTCGCCGTTGTTGGCCAGTTTGCCGCCGTAGGTGCCGACGATCGTGGTCTCGTCCGCCAAGTTGTAATGCCTCCGGAATACGGCCTCGTCGTCGTGGCCGATCAGGAGCGCGTGCTGTCCCGGTGCCATCGTGAGGCCGGCAGGCGCGGTGAAACGTACGCCGCCGGTGAGGACCACGCCGCCGAGGTCGAGCGTCGTGTCGGCGCTGAGATTGTGCAGCTCTAGATAATCGAAGTCCGGGCCGGCGGGGGCGTTGTACATGAGCTCGCTCAGCACGAGATGCCTCTTGAGGCTCTCGAGCGTGTCCGGCTCGCCGGCCCGAAACTCAAGCGGCTCGGACCAGTGGCTCCAGCGCTGGGTGTCGTCGAGCATCCGCACGCGCACGCGATACCAATGACCGACCTTTGCCAAGCCGGAGGGCAGTGCGATCTCCTGCGAGAACTGGGTCAGCACGTCCGATTCCCAGGTGGCGTTGATCTCGTACGGGCGCGGGTGGGCCGGGTCGTAAGGCGGCGCATCCGGCGCGCTGACTTCGGCCAGGCGCCACTTTATCCCGGCGAACTTCCCCCCCCGGCCGGAGAAGGCCGAGCTGCGAAACCGCAGCCCGTTGACCGGGTGGCTGTCGCTGCCAACGTACGTGATCGTCGGCTGGTTGGGGTGCTTCGTGTCGCGGGCGGCTGACTTTAGGATGAAATTGCGCCGGGTGCGGATGTAATTTTTCATGATGTCCACCATGCCGGGAAAATCCTTCGTGCCCGCCTTTTGGTAAAAGCGCCCCTTGCCGGCCTTGCCGCCGTTGACCTTGCCGGACGACATGATCGGGTGGGTATCCCACATCGCCCGGTCGGCATCAACGATCGACGGCATCCGCCCGGTCGGCTCGTCGATGATTGCCGCGAACTCATCGATCAGCCTGTAGCCTTCGTCGTCGTTGAAAAGCAGGTCGAGAATCTCGCGGGCGCGGTTGCCGTACTCGAGCTTGAACACCGGCTTTCCGAGCACCTTGCTTTTGAACGGGTCGTTGCCATTGCCGTACATATTGTTCGCCCAGGTAAGGTCAAGGTCCCACGGCAACGTGGACCATCGCTGCGTTTCCGGGTTGAGGTAGTAGAAATAATTCTTGCCGTAGCCGATGTCGTAGTGACGGATGCCCTCGACAATCGTGCGGTAGCTGTAGTAGCGCGGCAGGTCCATATTCTGCCGCCACCAATTCTCCGATGGGTTGCCCTTGTAACGGCTCAGATACGTGTTGAGGTCGGACTTGTCCGTCACCGCGGTTGATCCCTGGTTGTTCAGTTCGCCGGTGCCGCCCTCCATCTTGTACAGGTTCCCGTCAGGCAAATTGTGTTCGTCGAGGAACCGGCCGTCCATCTGCTCGATCACGAGGTAAAGACCCCAGAAGTCGCTGTCGTGCTGGGTGGCTCCGGTCTCCGCCGCCTCGTCGATGATCCGGAAATGCACCCAGTGTGTCTTGGGCGCCTCAACGCCGGCCAACTCGAACAGCTTGA
>CAYWMH010000018.1:0-6711 GCA_964459315.1 uncultured Verrucomicrobiota bacterium | reverse complement strand
CCAGCGCGTGTCGTACTCGCGGCCGTAATGGTCGCGCGCCTGGAACGAGTGGCCGCGGTTGAAGTCGAACTTCCACATGTTCTTGCCCATCGCGTAGCGCCACACGCCGCCCCGGGCACGGTAGCGAATGTGGTCGTAGACTATGCCGTCGTACACCAGCGTGCCGTTCCACTTGTAATCGTCGCCGCGGTACTGCTCGTTCCAAGTGGATTTTTCGACGTCACTCTTTTTCGAGATCAGGTGGTACACCGGCACGCGGGTGAGCGCCTCGCTACTGTACCGGAGCAACTTGGCCCCCGGCTTGGCCCGGCCGCTCCAGCTCGGCACGCCGTCGTAGCAGAAGTAGGCAAAATTGGGCGACGGATCGCCCGGATACGGCGCGGTGGCCACTTGGCCAAGCGCGTTCTTCACCGATACCCGATAGCGAATCAGGCGCCGATGCTGCTGCACGGTCTTGGGAACGGTCGCCGAGAACACACCGTCCCGTGCGCTGGCATCCCCGGCTTGGCCAAGGTCGTTCATCGGTAGCCTGATCCAGTTCTGCCCGTACGCCGCATCGTCGATCGACACGTAATCGCCAGGGCTTACAATCTGGTATTCCGCATAGACCTCCGAGCCGGCCACTGCCGAGCCGGGCTCGGCGGTGATCACGACTGTCTCGCCGCCCTTCGGCTGCCGGGGCGTGTGCCCGACCTTGGCCAAGCGCGGCAGCGGCTCGGTGGCAAACACGGAGTTTCGCGCGCCGGGCGTGGGACCTCGGTTGGCCGGGCCGACGCTCGCCGTCAACTCCGCGTCGATGAAGAAGTCGCTGCTGCCGCCCTTCGATGCGTTGTGCGCCTGGATGGCAACGATGTTCCCGCCCTCGACGAGGTAGGCGCCCGGGGACGGCAGGTCGAACTCGACATAGTCATGCTCCTCGATCGCCGAGCTGGCGTTGGTGGTGAAGCGCGGCTCCTTCGTGGAGAGGTTGCTCCCGGCGACGTGCCGGCCGTTGATCCACATGTTGAAGCCGTCGTCGAACTGTAGCGCCAGCTTCAGCGCCCCGATTTGTTTCACCTCCTTGAGCGTGAACTTTTTGCGGAAGTAAACCGACGTGTAGCCGTTGCGCATGTCGTCCAGCCGCGTCTTCACGAAGTTCTCCCCGTAGCCGATTGGAGTGTGCCCGGTCTGCCAGTCACTGTCGTCGAAGTCCGCCTTGCGCCATGCAGTGCGCGGCGTCGCCGCCTCGCGTCGGCCCTTGAAATATTTCCACGAACTGCCCTTGGCCACGAGTGTGCTACCCTTGGTTGAGGCGTTGCCGCGAACGGACGGTTTCCAGTTGTGGCCATCGTTGTTGTCGAGGTCGGGATGAATCAACTCGATCGAGTAACCGGGTGGGTCGCCAACGATCGGCCAAGGGAAGCCCAGCCGGTAGCGTACGCGGTCCATGAGTTGGCCGGTGACGTCGCGTAGTTCAATCCGCTCGCCGTCGTTGTCGAGCTTCCCCAGCCATGGGCCAAGCGGCGAGCCGCCGAACTTGGCCTTGAACTGCGCGGGGTCGTGCGCGACGACGACGAAAGCCCCACCGTCGAGCCGGGTGCCGTGTGGGAATGTGAACACGACGCCGCCCTCGATCGTCCAGCCACCGAGGTCGACCTGCTCGGCGCCGGAGTTGTGCAGCTCGATGAACTCAGCCAGTTCGGTCTTAACGTCGGGATCGTGATGAATCTCGTTGATCACGATCGCGCCCTTGGCCAAGGCGGCCGAACAGGCAAGGGCGGTTATTATGAGCAGGCGAATGAACACAGGCAGTCGTCTTTCAAGCAGGGCTGATGCCACGGGGTTCGGCCTGTAATACCGGGCGTTTCGGAACGGTCTCCCATGGCGGGCGCGGGGTTTCGACGCACGGCTGCGTGCCGTCCGCACCTGACTGGGAAAGACCCGCTCAGCCCATGTGGTCGACGACGTTTTGGCCGAAGGCGGAGCATTTAATCTCGGTGGAACCGGTCATGAGGCGGGCGAAATCGTAGGTGACATTCCCGGAGGTGATGGCTCCGTTCATGCCCTTGAGGATGAGGTCGGCAGCCTCGATCCAACCCAGGTGGCGCAGCATCATCTCACCGCTGAGGATCACCGAGCCGGGGTTGACCTTGTCCTGCCCGGCGTACTTCGGCGCGGTGCCGTGGGTAGCCTCGAAGATGGCGTGCCCGGTGTCGTAGTTGATGTTGCCGCCCGGTGCGATGCCGATGCCGCCGACGCAGGCCGCGAGCGCGTCGGAGATGTAGTCGCCGTTGAGGTTAAGTGTGGCGATGACCTCGTATTCTGCCGGGCGCAGCAGAATCTGCTGCAGGAAGGCATCCGCGATGACGTCCTTGACGACGATCCTTCGTCCGTCCTGCTCGAACACCTGCCACGGGCCGCCGTCGAGGTCGGTCGCGCCGTACTCGCGCTTGGCCAGCGCATAGCCCCAGTCGCGGAACGCGCCCTCCGTGAATTTCATGATGTTGCCCTTGTGCACCAGGGTGACGCTGTCGCGGTTGTTGGCGATGGCGTACTCGATGGCGGCACGAACGATCCGCCCGGTGCCTTCCTCCGAGACCGGTTTGATGCCGATGCCGGCCGTGTCGGGGAATCGGATCTTGCTGGCGCGATCCGGGAACGTCTCGGCGAGGAGCGCCTTGAATTTTTCGCAGTCGGCGTCGCCGTGCTGGAACTCAATGCCGGCGTAGATGTCCTCGGTATTCTCGCGGAAGATGACCATGTCGGTCAGCTCCGGCTGCTTCACGGGACTGGGCACGCCCTCAAACCAGCGCACCGGGCGTAGGCAGGTGTACAGGTCGAGGATTTGGCGCAGGGCAACGTTGATCGAGCGGATGCCGCCGCCGACTGGCGTGGTCAACGGCCCCTTTATGCCGACGAGGAATTCGCGGAACGCGGCCAAGGTGTCGTCCGGCAGCCATTCGTCGAACCGATCCTTGGAGGCCTGCCCGGCGAACACCTCAAACCAGGCGATTGTTTTCGAACTGCCGTAGGCTTTTTCCACCGCTGCATCGAACACCTGTTGGCTGGCCGCCCAAATATCTGGACCGGTGCCGTCGCCTCGGATGAACGGAATGACTGGGTTGTCGGGTACCTGTAGGTGGCCGTTCTCGATGGTGATGATTCCACCCTCGGGCGGGGTAATGTCGTTATATGCCATAAGAGTGTCTTGTGTTCCGTTGCCGCTTGGCCAAGCGCCCGGCCGTGTGGCGGGGAGGGGGGGTGACCCAGGCCAAGCGCCTGGCTCCGAGCCGGTTCGCCAGTTTATCCAGACAAGGGCCTTTTCGCAAGTTTTGGGCGAAAAAAAAGGCGAACGGGATGCCGTTCGCCCCGAAATATGTAGCGGCCAAGCGCTTGGGCAATCGGATCAGCGCTTGCGGCGCTTGGCCTTGATCTGGGCTTCGGAGTAGAGGATGGCCTGATTGAGCGCCCTGGCCTCATCTTCCGAGATATCGCCGCCTTCAGCCAAACGCTGCTCGGCCTTGGCACGAGCGTCCTCTGCGGCGGCCTCATCAATGTCTTCGCTATTAGCGGCGTTGTCGGTAAGGATGGCCACGTGGTCGCCGGTCACCTCGGCAAAGCCTTCGCCGACCGCGACGACCTCCTCGTTGCCCCCCCGCTTGACGATGATTTCGCCGGCCTGCACCTGCGTCATCAATGGTACGTGATTCGGGTAGATGCCGGCCTCGCCCTCGCTTCCTGGAAGGGTTACCATCTCGACATCCTCGGAGTAGATTTTCGACTCCGGCGTGACGATCTCGAGTTTGAGGGTGTCGGCCATCGGTTAATCCTGAATCTCCGAGATGCCGCCCTTCATGTAGAAGTTGCTTTCCGGCACCTCGTCATGTTTGCCGTCGAGAATCTCGGCGAAGCCCTTGACGGTGTCCTCCACGTCCACCTGTTTGCCGGCGGTGCCGGTGAACACCTCCGCCACGCTGAACGGCTGCGAGAGGAAGCGCTGAATCTTTCGCGCGCGGAACACGGTCTGCTTGTCGTCCGGCGACAGTTCGTCCATGCCGAGAATGGCGATGATATCCTGCAGTTCCTTGTAGCGCTGCAGCACCGCCTGCACACCGCGGGCGACGCGGTAATGCTCCTCGCCGACGATGTCCGGCGTGAGCGCCAATGACGTCGAGGCCAGCGGATCGACCGCCGGGTAAATGCCCAATTCGGCGATGGAACGCTCAAGCACGATTGTGGCGTCCAAATGCGCGAAGGTCGTGGCCGGGGCGGGGTCGGTCAGGTCGTCCGCCGGGACGTACACGGCCTGGAAGGAGGTGATGGAGCCTTTCTTGGTGGAGGTGATCCGCTCCTGGAGGTCGCCCATCTCGGCGGCCAGAGTGGGCTGATAACCCACTGCCGACGGCGTGCGTCCCAGCAGCGCGCTCACCTCGGAGCCGGCCTGGCTGAAGCGGAAGACATTGTCCACGAAAAGCAGCACGTCCTGTCCCTTCTCGTCGCGAAAATACTCTGTCACGGCCAGTGCCGAGAGGGCCACGCGCAGGCGCGCGCCGGGAGGCTCGTTCATCTGGCCGTACACCAGTCCGATTCGAGAGCCTTCCGCCAGCACGGGCAAGCCTCGCTCGTTGTACTTCGTATGGCCGTCCTCGTCCTTCTCGGTCTTAATGACGCCCGCCTCGATCATCTCATTGTAAAGGTCGTTGCCCTCGCGAGTGCGCTCGCCCACGCCAGCAAACATAGAGATGCCACCGTGCAGCTTCGCGATATTGTTGATCAACTCCATGATCACTACTGTCTTGCCGACACCCGCACCACCGAACGCGCCGACTTTTCCACCCTTAAGAAACGGGCAGATCAGATCGATCACTTTGATGCCAGTGGTCAACACCTGCGGAGTCGTGGATTGCTCGGTGAGCGCAGGTGCCGGGCGGTGGATGGGGTTGTACGTGTCGGCCTGCACCGGCCCTTGCTCGTCCACCGGCTCGCCGGTCACGTTGGACGCGCGGCCCATCGCGGCATCGCCCACGGGCATGCTGATCGGCTTGCCCTCGTCAGCGATGTCCATGCCGCGCTTGAGGCCCTCGGTTGAGCTCATTGCCACCGCACGCACCCACTAGTCGCCCAAGTGCTGCTGTACTTCCAGTGTCAGCTTTGTCGCCCCTTGGCCGGGCACGTCGAACTGCACTGTCAGTGCGTTGTAAATGGCGGGCAGGCTACCGGTGAACTCCGCGTCCACCACCGGCCCAATGATCTGCACTATCTTGCCTGTGTTCATGTCGTCTATAGATCGTAATTAAAGTTAGTTCCCTAGCGCCATCTGCGCGGTCGTAATCTCCAGCAACTCGTTGGTGATCGCAGCTTGGCGCAGTTTGTTGTATTCCAGTGTCAGGTCCTTGATCAGCTGGTTGGCGTTGTCGGTGGCGTTTTTCATCGCCACCATTCGTGCACTGTGCTCGCTGGCACGGCTCTCCAGCAGGATTTGATGCACCTGGAAATTCAGGTAATGCGGCAGCAATTCGCCCAGCACCGCGCTCGCTTTGGGCTCGAACAGGAACTCCTTGCTGTCGCCAGGCAGCTCCGTGCTCATCTCCTCGCCTTCTACACCCGCCTGTACACCGCGAATCTCGGTGATTGGCAGCAGAGTCTGCACCTCAGGCTTCTGCGTGATTGTGTTCACGAAGTTCGTGAAAGCAATGTCCACACCGGCCACTTCGCCCGCCATGAACTCGTCCACCGCCAGCTTCAAAATCGTCCGCGCATCAGCGATTACTGGTGGGTCGCCGTAGGAAAACTCAGCGGCTAGGCCCCAGCCCGAGCGCGTCGCGTGCTGCGCGCCTTTGCGGCCAGCCGCGATCACCCGCGTGCCCTCCGCCATGAAATCCTTTGCCGCCAGCCGCAGCAAGTTGGTGTTGAGAGCCCCGCACAGCCCCTTATCCGTCGTCACCAGAATTAGTGACCGTCTGTCACCACCGTGCGACTCCAGGAAAGGGTGCCTAAAATCTCCCGCGTTCGCCGCCACCTCGCCCAGCACACGGTTCATTAATTCCGCATACGGCCGTCCCGCCAGTGCCGCCTGCTGCGCGCGCGCCATCTTCGCCTGCGCCACCTTTTCCATCGCCTTGGTGATCTGGGCGGTGTTCTTGACGGACTTGATCCGCCGGCGGATGTCGCGCGTGCTGGGCATAGGTTACTTGTTCGCCGCCTTGAATTCCTCCAGAGCCGCCTTTAGGTCTGCTTCCAAGGAATCGTCCAGCTTGCCTTCCTGAGCGATGGTCTTCACCAGGTCCGCTTTGCGATCCTGAAGGAACGTAGTGATGGCCTCCTGTGTCTCGCGCACGGCCTCCACGTCCACGTCGTCCAGATATCCGTTCTGTACTGCCCAAAGAATGGCCACCTGCGCGGGCACGGCCACGGGCTTGAACTGCGGCTGCTTGAATACCTCCACGATGCGCTTGCCGCGCTCCAGCTTGGCTTTTGTTGCGGCATCGAGGTCACTGCCGAACTGGGCAAAGGCCGCCAACTCACGGAACTGCGCCAGCTCCAGCTTCACCGTGCCGGCCACCTGCTTCATGGCTTTCACCTGCGCGGCCGATCCAACGCGGCTGACAGACAAGCCCACCGAGATGGCCGGGCGCACACCTTGATAAAATAAATCCGTCTCCAAGAACAGCTGGCCGTCTGTAATCGAAATGACATTGGTGGGAATGTACGCTGACACGTCGCCCGCTTGTG
>CAYWMH010000017.1:3816-17053 GCA_964459315.1 uncultured Verrucomicrobiota bacterium | reverse complement strand
GTGTTTCCGGTTCTCTTCGAGGACGACCATTACCTCGCCCTCGACAAGATGAGCCACATGGCGATCACTCACAGCCAACTGCACCCCGACCGCCAAAGCCTGGACAATCTCATTCGCCGCGCCATCGGGGATGATGCACGCTGGGTGGCTAAGCGCGGCATTCGGCATCTGCCGTTCGCCTGCCGCATCGATTTCGAGACGAGCGGCATCGCGCTGTTCTGCAAAAGCAACGAGGCGAAGCAAAAAATCGGCGACCTGCTCGGGGCCAACAGGGAGCAGCGAGAGTTTCAATGCCTCGTACACGGCTCGCCAAGCAGCGACGCGTTCGAGGTCCAAGCCAAGATTGGCTGGGTGCGCGGGCGGCCGGAACTCATGCAGGCCGGCAATCGGGGGAAGAATGCGCGAACTGGCTTCGAGGTCGCCGAGCGTTTCGCCGGTTTCACGCTGCTCAACTGCCGGCCGGCGAGCGATCGAAAGCACCAGATCCGCGCACACCTGAAGTACGCTAATTTACCACCGGTGGGGGATGCCTATTACGGCGGCAAACTGCTTTTGCTGTCGAAGATGAAACCCAACTACCGCCCCCGGCGTGACGGGAGGGAACAGCCGTTGCTCGATAGGACAGCCCTGCATTACTGTCGTCTAAGCTTCGAGCATCCCTTTACCGGCGAAACGGTGTCCATCGAGTCGTCCTTGGCCAAGGACATACAGGTGGCGCTCAAGTACCTCCGCAAATACAGTCCGGCCAGATAGCGGCGTAGCCGCTTGGCCAAATGCTTGGCGGCTATTTCTGGAATCTGGCTAACTCGGCGGCGAGCCGTTGTCTCTGCTTGGGCGAGGTGCTCAGTCTCGCCGCTGTCGCGAATGCCTCTGAGGCGCTCTCCGCTTGGCCATTGGCGGACAGCAACTCGGCAAGTTTCTCCTGCAGTACCGCGCTTTCTTTCGTATCCGGCAGTTGTCGCAGGTGCGCGATCGCCGCCTTGGCCGGAGCACCGGCGGCGAGTCCCTGGTTGACGGCCAGCAGGTGAAACCATTCCAGCAACGGGCTGTTTCGGTTGGCCAAGTCCTCCCGCAACGCCTCCGGCTCCCGGCCGAACGGGCGGTAGAGCGGGTCGCCGACGAACACGGTCTGCCATGAGAGCGCCCGCGTCGCCGCGTAACCGGCCTCGCCAAAGCTGAAACCGTCCTGAATCAGGCGCGAAAAAAACAGCGGCTGATCCGGCGTCAACTCGAGGTACGGCTCGTAGACGCTCCCGAACGTTGCCGTCGCCCCCTTGCGGACGAACGGCCCGATCCAGCGGGCGTGCGCGTCGCGGATCATCGAGCCGTTGAAGGAGTGCAGATGATACGCAATGGCGCCCGGCATGAACTCAACCGTCGATTCGGCGAACACCCCCTCGACATTGATGCCGTACCAGCCGACGTAAATGGCAATCTGGCTCGCGGGATAACCGACCGGCAACGTGGCAGGTTGCTCGTCGACCACCGTGGTGAACCCGCTGCGGCGGGTGATCTCAGCGACCCGCCGGAGCCGGTCATCCCCCGGCTTGTACGGCCCATCGGTCAGGCCACGTAAATCGACGTAGGCACGACCCCAAAGCCCGTCCTTCTCGGCGACGACCGCCCGATCGACCAGCCGCTTGGCCAGGTCAGCGGATGGGCCGTCGAGTCGCGCCACCATCAATACGCCGTTGGCGGGGGAAATCTGTTTTGCTTCAGACTGTTTGTAAGCGGGATTGGCGACGATCCCGAATCGCTTCGGCGCTTGGTCTAGCTGCGGGAGCATCGCCAGTTCGCTGTCCACCGAGGCCTCGTTGCGGCGTAGGGAAGATGTTGCCTTGAGACGTCCCGCTTCCTCCAGCGTGTCATCCTTGTCCACGCGAATCGGCACGCCCCAGCACGGAACGAGGTACCGGATTGATGCCGACTGCCCGTCGAGTAACTTGCGTTTCGCCAACTCGGTGGCCAGCGGCTGCTCCAGTTTTGTCGTGAAGTCTTGCCGGGAGATAGTGTGCCCCTCCGGCAGCGGCAGCCCGATGAGGTGATCCGCCGGCACGCCACGGACCTTGGCGTAATGCTCCGCCACCGCCCGCGACTCCGGCAGGGCACTGTTGAACAATACCGTCACGCTTTTCCCTTGGCCAAGCACGCCAAATGAAGAAAACGCCACGATCGCGACCAAGCAACACCTCACCATGGGCAAAAACAACGTTCGCTTGGCCAAGCGTACTGCGCGTGCTCCCCTTCTCCCAGCGGGGGAGGGCTGGGGAGAGGGAGAGTGCGTAGTATTCATAAAACAGCACCCTCCTGAAAAGGTAGCGAACGGTCTCATGACAAGTGGAATTTCATGCCGTCGTAAGCGAAGCGGACGCCGTTGGGCAGTTCCGCCTCGTCTCGGTCGTGGTCGTAAAAATCGGTTAGGTGCGTCAACACGGTTTTATCGGCGGCGATGCGGCGGGCGGTGGTGAGCGCCTCGTCCAGCGTCATGTGCGACGGATGCTCGTGCGGTCTCAGCGCATCCAGCGCGACGAGCTGCACCCCGTTGGCCGCTTCGACCGCTGCCGGCGGCACGGCCTTGCAGTCGTTGTAATAAGCCAAGCGCTTGGCCACGCCCTGTTCAAATAAAAAGCCAAGCGATCCCATGCCGCCGTGAGGCAATTCGAACGGGGTGATCCGCAGGTCGCCCAATTCGAACGGCCCGTCGATGAGGTGCGGTTCCGGTTTGAAGTAACCGCGCAAATACGGCCCCTCAAAAGCGTACTGGTAGACACGCCGGAGCGCTGTCATCGTTTTTTCATCGGCATAAACCGGCATGGGGCGGTGCCCATTGATCGAGCAAAATCGCCGGCAGTCGTCCAGCCCCATGACGTGGTCCGCGTGCGAGTGGGTGACCAGCACGGCATCGACGTGCCGGATGCCCTCGCGCAGCACTTGTGTCCGCAGGTCCGGCGTGGCGTCAACCAGCAGTCGGATCTCATCAGTGGCGACGTAAATCGACGAGCGCGTCCGGTGGTTCTTTGGGTTGGCCAAAAACTCCGGCGAGTAGTCGGCGCCGATGATCGGCACGCCCTGCGACGTGCCGGAGCCCAGGATGGTCAAATCAAATTTCACTCCGTTTTGTTTTGCCTCCGCCACGATCTGTTTTCACATTCACCTGCGTCCAGCGTATGCTGATCGATCTCCACATCAAAAACCTCGCCCTCGTCAACGACCTGGCCATCCAGTTTGGCCCGGGCTACAACTCGATCACCGGCGAGACCGGGGCGGGCAAGTCGATCCTCATCGGCGCGCTGGGCCTTGTGCTCGGCGAGCGCGCGGATCGCACCCTCATTCGCGACAACGACGACCATTGCTCGGTCGAGGCAATAATCGACGTCACCGCGCTTGGCAAAGCATTTCATGCGCACCTCGCCCAAAACGGCGTCGAGCCGTGCGAAGCCGGGCAGTTGTTTCTCAAGCGCAGCTTCTCCGCCGCCGGCGGCAACCGGCAGTTCGTCAACGGCTCCGCGACGACGCTTGCCGTGCTCGCCTCGATCGGCGAATGGCTCGTGGACATCCACGGCCCGCACGATCACCAGTCGCTCCTCAAGGCCGTGCGGCAACTCGATATCCTCGACGCCTACGGCGGGCTGGAGAAACAGCGGGCCGCGTTCGCCGCGCTCATCGACCGGCGAGCCGGCTTGGCTGTACAAAAGGACGAGTTGATTATTGACGAGGACGCCTACGCCCGGGAATTGGATTTGCTTCGATTCCAGGTCGCCGAAATTGAGTCGGCCCAACTCAAGCCGGACGAGGAACCGGAACTGGAACAGGCGTTCCAGCGGGCCACCCACTCCGCGCGCCTGGCCGAGTTGGCGGTGGAGGCGCGCGGCCTCATCGATGGCGCGGAGCCGAGCGTGACCGACCTGAGCGCCGCGCTGGGGCGGGCCTTGCAGGAGATGGCCGGGATCGATCCCGGCGCGGAGCCACTGCTCGCAGAGCAGAGCGCAATCAGCGGGCAGTTGGCCGACTTAAGCGCCTCGGTCGCCGACTACGCCGAGCGTCTGAGTCTCGACCCGGCCCAGATGAAACAGGTCGAGGAACGGTACAACCTCGTGCAGACACTCAAGCGCAAGTACGGTTCGACTCTGGCAGAGGTGATCGAGTTCGGGGCTAAGGCGGCCCAACGCTTGGCCGCGCTGGCGGGACGCGACGAGGAATTGACCCGCCTCAACGCCGAGGCAGCCAAGCTCGATGATGAAATAAAGGCGCTTGGCCAAGCGCTCAGCGCCGAGCGAAAATCGGTCGCGCCCAAGCTCGTCGAGGAGGCGGAACAGCAGTTGAACGACCTCGGCTTTTTGCAGTCGCGATTCGACGTGGAGATCGTCGACCCCGCCGAGCTTGGCCAAGCTGAGGCAGCCGTGTCGCGCAGCGGCTTTGACCAGATCGAGTTTCTCTTCGCGCCGAATCCCGGCGAACCGTTCAAGCCACTCAAGGCCATTGCGTCGTCCGGCGAGATGGCCCGCGTGATGTTGGCGCTGAAGACCGTTCTCGCGTCGCAGGACAGCATCCCGGTGCTGGTGTTCGACGAGGTCGACTCCAACGTTGGCGGCGAAACCGCAGCGGTGGTCGGCGAGAAAATGAAACAGATCGGGGCCAAACGGCAGGTGCTTTGCATCACGCACCTTGCCCCGGTCGCGGCGGCGGGTCATCGGCATTACCTCGTCTCGAAGGAAATAGTTGACGGCCGAACGCTGACGCGTGTCGAGCCGCTTGGCGATGAGGCTAGGGTCGAGGAATTGACTCGGATGCTCGGCGGTGGAGGGGAAGCCGCACGCCAACATGCGGAGGAACTGCTTTCTGCGGGGAATTCCTAAATCAGAAAACCGTTTTCAAAAAACCCTTTCACAGCGCAGGAGCGTGTCGTAGGCTCCCCCCGTCCCGCGATTCGCGGGAGTTTCCCTTTTCAATGAACAGTTACGACATAGCCGTCATCGGCGGCGACGGAACCGGCCCGGAAGTAACCCGGGAAAACATCAAGGTACTCGACGCCGCCGGGCAGAAGTTTGGCTTTAAACTGAACTACACCGACTTTGACTTCGGCGGAGAACGCTACCTGCGCACCAAAGAGGTGCTGCCGGACACCGCGTCGGACGACTTACGGCAATTCCCGGCGATCCTGCTCGGCGCAATTGGGCATCCCGACGTCAAGCCAGGCATCCTCGAGAAGGGCATCCTGCTGCGTCTGCGCTTCGAACTCGAGCAGTACATCAACCTGCGCCCAGTGAAGCTGTTCGACGATAGGTTCTGTCCACTCAAGGACAAGAAGCCGGAGGACATCGATTTCGTCGTGGTACGTGAAAACAACGAGGGGCTGTACACCGGTTCCGGCGGGTTCGTTTTCAAGGGTACGCCGAACGAGATCGCCATTCAGGAAAGCGTCAACACCCGGCGCGGAGTGGAGCGATGTCTGCGTTACGCCTTCGACTACACGCGCAAACGCAACAAGGAAAACAAGCTCACTCTTTGCGGCAAGACCAACGTACTGACCTATGCGTTCGACCTGTGGGAGCGCGCCTTCAACGAGATCGGCGACGCAGACTACGCCGACATCCAGCGCGACTACGCCCATGTCGACGCCGCCACGATGTGGTTCGTGAAAAACCCGGAATGGTTCGATGTCATCGTGACCGATAACATGTTCGGCGACATCATCACCGACCTTGGCGCGATGGTGCAGGGTGGTATGGGCATCGCCGCCGGCGGGAACCTCAACCCGGAAGGCACCAGCATGTTTGAGCCAATCGGCGGTAGTGCCCCGAAGTACACCGGCCAAAACGTGATCAATCCCCTGGCGGCCATCTGCTCCGGCGCCCTTATGCTCGAGACGCTCGGCGAGGACGAGGCGGCCAAGGCCATCGAGGAGACCGTTATCCGCGTCACCCGCGAAAAAATTGACGACTTGAGCGCAGGTCGCATGGGCCACTCCACCACCCAGGTCGGCGACCTAGTCGCCTCGGCCCTTTAGGGGTCAAGCGTTCTATAGGGGCGCTGATATTCAGAATGCGCATCGACCGTGAAACAATCCTTGGCCAAGCGGGGTTGCAACTTGCCCAAGCGGCTTCTATCCTGTTGCCGCCCCTTGGCTGATTGACCGACTGCAATTTCATGGAAAATACCGGCACATTTTTGACGCCGCTGGATTTCGTCGTTTTCTTTGGCTCCCTGCTTGGAGTCATGGCGCTAGGCCTGTGGGCCGGACGCAAGGAATCCACCACGAAGGATTACTTTTTGGCCGGCCGAGATGTCCGGTGGTGGGGTGTGGCAGGCTCCATCTTTGGCTCGAATATTTCGGCCAATCACATGGTTGGAATGATGGGGGTCGGCTTTACGCTGGGTTTTGCCGAGAGCCATTTTGAGATCACGGCCATCGCCGGGCTATTGCTGCTTTGTTACTGCTTTTTGCCGGTCTATCGCAAACTCAACATCTACACGCTCAGCGATTATCTGAGTCGCCGCTATGATGACAAGAGTCGGGTGGCTTATTCCATTATCATGGTGTTAATCATTACGATGGTCATGATGCTACCCGCGTTTTATATCGGCTCAAGGTCGGTGAACTTTTTGCTGGTGGATCAGGCGCAGATAGATGAGGTGCTAAAGGCCAGTGCGGGCGGGGAGGCGCAAACCATCCAGATTGACAAGGCTTACTACATCCTCGGCGTGCTAATCATGGCACTGGTGACTGGCGTGTACACGATTGTCGGCGGACTGAAGGCGGTGATTGTAACGGATGTACTGCAGTCGACCCTCATGTTGGCGGGCGCGTTGATCGTTGCGTGGTTCACGTTTGGGGAGGTCGGCGGCTGGGATGGAATGCGCGCACTGGACGCCAAGGGTAAGGACTTGGTGCATCTTTATTTGCCATCGGATCATCCGCAGCGGCCGTGGAGCGGCATGCTCAGCGGGTTGATGGTGCTGCATTTTTACTACTGGGGTGCGAATCAGTTTATCGTGCAACGGGCGTTGGCGGCGAAGAGCGACAAGGAGGCCCGAATGGGAATCATCACCGCCGGGTTCGTGAAGTTGCTGATCCCGTTCATCTCGATCGGTACCGGCATTGCGGCGTACTACGTTTTCGCCGAGAGGATGCCGGGAGTGCAGGTGGACGGCGATACGGCCTTCCCTCTGCTCCTGCGCGAAGTGGTCGCCCCGGCAGGCATCGCCGGCTTGGTCGGGTTGGTTGCGGCCGGCTTGATTGGCGCCATCCTGTCAAGTGTCGACTCGATGATGAACTCGGCGGCAACGCTGATCACTTTCGATTTTTACAAGCGATTCGTTAATCCGGAAGCCACCGACAGGCAACTGATCCGGATGGGCCGGGTGCTGATCGGCGTGATGGTGACAGGGTGTGCCTTGCTGACAATCGTCGTTTTCGACCCGAATACAAAGCAGCTTTTTTTCACTTATGTGGCGTCGCATCAGTCGAAACTGGTCGGCGGCGTGGTGGTGGCTTTTGCGGTTGGGATGCTGTGGAAGGGAGCAACGGCGGCGGGCGGATTCGCCTCGATCATCACCGGCGTGGTGGTTTCTTATGCGGTGGTTCCATTTTACGCGGCAACACTCGGGAAGATCAGCTTTTTTTTCGGCATGTTCGGCGCGAACCTGAACTTCTTTCATGGCGTGTTAGTTGCTGCCATTATCGCCGCCTTGGCCAATGTTATCGTCAGCAAAATGACACAGTCCGATGAGCAGAAATCCAGCCTGACATTCGTCGGCTTGGGCGTTTTCACCAAGGCCAGCCTCCGTGCGTTGACTGCCAAGTTAACCTTGTCGCTCCTGGTTTATGCTTTGCTTGGCTTTTTGATGTGGCGGGAAACAGCCGTGCCGTTGGTTGCGGCATTGATCGCGTCGGCCTGGACATGGCTGATGTTCCTCGATGCAGCGCTAAAGGGTAGGGCGGGCAGCCTTCTCAAAGACGACAAAGTCTGGGGCGGACTGCTCGCGGCCTGCGCCGTGTTCATGCTGTTTTACTTCAAGTAAGCCAAGCGCTACGCGAACAGCGCCTTCATTCGGGCCAAGCCGGTGGAAACGACATCGAGCGGATCCTGCTTCCACAACTCGGCGTTGAACAACTCCAGACTGACCGTCTTGTCGTAGCCCTTGGCCTTGAGCACCTCGACCTCGGCGGCGAGGTTGATCTGCCCTTCGCCAAGCATCACGCGGTCCGGGTCGGTCTGTGTCGTGGGCGGCTTGCCGTTGGCTGCATCGTCGATGTGATAATGGCTGATCTTCTCGAGCGGAATGGCCCGCAAATCATCCAGCGTCGAGTCGCTGTTCCAGTTGTGGAAGGCATCGAGAATGATGCTCGAGTCGGGATCATCGGCTTGCTGCACGATTTCCAAAGCATCGGCCAAGCGGTGGACGGACTTGAAAAAACTGATGTACTCGAAGGTTGGCCGAATGCCCTCCTCGCGCCCGATTTGGAGCAGGTCTCGGTAGCGCTCGGGAAGGTGTTTCGTTTCGGTTTTCTCGAGCGGCGGCGTGGCGACGATGTACGGCGAGCCCAACCTCGCACACAGCGCGAAACGCCGGTGTGCCTCATCCTTCACCAACTCGTACTCCCAGCCGTCCATGTCGCCCCATTGGCGGATGGCGATCATGCTGGGCACGATCAGGCCGTTATCAGACAACGCGGCCTCGATGTCGCGCACCTCGCCGCCACGGCCGATGAAGTCGTATACGTCGTTCACCCACAGTTCGATGCCGTCGTACCCGGCCTGGCCCGCCAATTCGATTTTGCGAAGCAAAGGCTGGGGCTTGATGGTGCTGGTGTTCAGGCAGTATTTCATGACGAATTAGAATGGCCCAAGCCGGGGTGGGGCCGGATCCATGGTGAATACGCTCGCGTCGAAGCAGGCTTTCATCAGGCGCAATTTGCGCTTGGCCTCCTCGGGGCGGTTCCACAGGTTTTCAAACTCATCTGGGTCGGCATTGAGATCGTATAACTCGCCCTGGTCGGTGCCGTGGTAGACGACGATTTTTTCGTCGCGGGTGCGGAGCATCGAGCCGTAAGAATGTTTGTGCGTCCATGCGTTGTAATACTCGCTGAAGACGCAATCGCGGTGTCGGCCGGCATCCGCTTGGCCAAGCAGGATCGGCATCAGCGTGCGGCCTTGGATGTATTCGGGGACATCGATCCCGGCTGCCTCGAGCAGTGTTGGCGCGATGTCGATCAATTCCATAAGGCCGTCAGCGCGGAGATCGGCGGCGAACCGGTCCTTCCACGAGACGATCAACGGTACGCGAACCGCCTCGTCGTAAAAGTGCGGCCCCTTCAAGTAAAACCCGTGGTCGCCCAGCATCTCGCCGTGATCGGACATAAAGATCACGACCGTGTTGTCGAGTTGACCTGTTTCCTCGAGGGCATCGACCATCCGTCCGACTTGCTTGTCGATCAGCTCCACCATCGAGTAGTAGGCGGCGGTGACCTCGCGCTTGTCCCGGTCGGTCATCGCGGCCTTGTCGTAGCCGTCCGGGTCGTTGTGGGCGAAATGGCTGTCGAGTTGCTGATAGGTCGGTTTGGTCTCCAGTTCCCCCGGCTTGGCTTTCGGCAGCGGCAGGTCGTCGGGGTTGTAGCGCGCGAGGAACTCAGCCGGGGGATCGAACGGATGATGCGGGGCAAAGCAGTTGTAGCTGAAAAACCACGGTTGGCCTTTTTGTTCGCGGATAAACTCGATCGCTTTCTCGGCGCACCAGGTCGTTTGGTTGTACTCCTCGGGGACGCCGTGCTTGATGTAATTTGTCGAGGGGCCGCTGTACAGTTCCTCCCAAGAGGTACCCTGTTCGTGGAGCCACTGCGTGTAGGCGTTTTCTGGCCAGTCCGGCTGCGGGTGATGCGACCAATGGAACACCTCGTACCCGTCATCGATCCGTGTCTCGACTACGCCGTTGGCGCAGGTGGCTAGGTGCAGTTTCCCGGCCAGGCCGCAGGTGTAGCCGGCGTCGGCAAACAGGCGACTCACCAGCTTCTCGTTGGGCGGCATCGCTTGGCCGTTTTGTCGGCACTTGGTCGTGCGCGGATAGCGACCGGTCATGAATGCGGCCCGGCTAGGCGTGCAGACGGGACTTTGGGCGAAGGCATGGGTAAATGCCACGCCGCTATTGGCCAAGCGGTCGATGCGCGGGGTGCGTATGTACGGGTTTCCCAGCGCGCCTATGGTGTCGTGCCGCTGCTGGTCGGTGCAGATCCAAAGTATGTTCGGGCGCGCGGAGGGCATCGCCTTCAGGCAGGAACCGGGACGCCGGCTTGTTCGCGCAGTTGATCCAGCACGCGCATGTTGCCCAGCGTGTCGTCCCGGGTTATCCACGGCTTGGCCCCGGCGACGGCCTCGGCGAACGCCTCCGCCTCAAGCGCGTACAGCGGGGTGTCGGTCCTGGCCTCGATGGTTTCCGTTTGGCCGTCGCGGGTCAGCGTAAATGTACCGTCGCCCAGCCAGGGATCGTGGATCGCTATCTCGCCTTCGTCGCCGGCGATGTAGGTGGTCCAATCGTTGGCCACCGTCATGCCACAGGTGAAAGTGGCCAGGGTCTTGTCACCGAATCGCAGCACCCCCGCCGCGTAGTCATCCACGCCGCGTGCGTGAAGGTGCGCAAAGCAGGCCGTGTCAGTCGGCTCGGTCCCCATCACGGCGCGGGTCAGGTTGACGCAGTAACAGCCGACGTCCATCAGGCCGCCGCCCGCTTGGCTTGGTTCGTAGCGGGCGTCGTCCTCAAGCACGTCGCGCGTGAACGAAAAATTGGAACGGATCAGCTTCACTTGGCCAAGCGCACCGCCCCGGATCATCTCGATGAGTTTCCGGACCGAAGGCAGTGTGCGGTACATGAACGCCTCAATGAGCAGTTGTCCGGTTTGCTCGGCGGCGTCGAACATCGCCTTGGCCTCGGCGGCATTGCGGGCCATTGGTTTTTCGCACAGGACACTCTTGCCGGCCTCCATCGCCTTGATCGACCAGTCGGCGTGCAGACCGTTGGGCAGCGAAATGTAAACTGCATCCACCTCGGGGTCGTTGATCAACGCCTCGTAACCGGCAACGCCCCGGCCGCCATGCTGCGCGGCGAATGCGTCGGCAGTCTCCTGCTGTCTCGAACCGGAAGCCGCAAGGCGGCCCCGCGAGGTGTGCCTGAGATCCGCGGCAAACTTGGCCGCGATCATGCCGGTGCCGAGGATTCCCCAGCTCAATGGTGGTGTCATTTGATGGCCCCTGTTCGTCGGGTGGGGGGGCGGAAAATGCCAATCCGCCGGGGGAACGACAAGAGGAATCCCGGAATAAGGGCAAAAAAACCTTTTAATCGTGCGTAAAAAAAATTCTCCCTGATTGTTGACCAAGATTCTGTTTTTTGTTATGGAGTTCCGCTTTAGGAGATAAAGTGAGGGCGTAACCAGCCAGCAACCCATGGCCATTGAGTTTCACAAATACCTGAAGGATTTGCGTGTCAAGCACACGAGTAACACGCGAAAACTCAGTATAATCCTGAAGGTTAAGCACACCGCCTGGTCGAAAATTGAGCGAGGCATCAACCCACCGCCAAAGCCAAGTGTGTTGAAGCTATTCTCCCGGTTGGTTCAGGCGAGGAGCTACGAGGAGGTGGAGTTATTCGCCTTGGCCAAGCGCTGGAAGCCTAGCAAAAACACCAACCGCCCGAATGAGCTACTGGTTCCACCCGCCGAGGCGATACCTATCCTAGGAGAGCGTGAGTATAACCGGCGCATGGAGGCCGCCTACGAGGCCAACAAGCCAGACTACGAGCACAAGCATTACAAGGCCGTGCTGCCGGTTGGCAACTCCGAGACGGCCAAGGTGGATAAGGAGGAGGAGGTCCAGACCATCATCCACGCCAGCTAGGCCAAGCGATCGCAACTTTTTCTGTTAGAGCGCCATCTGATTTTGGGCAGCTTTCTCCCGTCATGCGCCTGTTCAGATTTGTCCCAATTCTACTGTTCCTGCTGACGGCGATTCACGACTCGCTCTTGGCTGTTGATCGTCGTCCCAATGTCGTGCTTGTTATGACTGACGATCAGGGGTTTGGCGACGTGCGGTCGCACGGCAATGCATTGATCGACACGCCGGTGCACGACCGGATCGCGGCGGAGGGGGCGCGGTTCGACCGGTTCTTCGTCAGTCCGGTTTGCGCCCCGACGCGGGCCAGCTTGTTGACCGGTCGATACCACATCCGTACCGGGGTGCACGGCGTGACGCGAGGCCACGAATCAATGCGCGCCGACGAGATCACTGTCGCCGAGTTGCTCCGGGATGCAGGCTACGCAACCGGCGTATTTGGAAAGTGGCACAACGGTTCGCAGTATCCGCATCATCCGAACGGACAGGGGTTCGATGAGTTTCTCGGCTTTTGCGCCGGGCATTGGAACAACTACTTCGACACGCCGCTCGAACACAACGGTTCAATGGTGCCGTCGAAAGGCTTCATGATCGACACGCTGACGGATGCGGCGCTCGCATTCATAGAGTCCAACAAGGACCGGCCATTCTTCTGCTACCTGCCGTACAATACCCCGCATTCTCCCTGGCAGGTGCCGGAACGGTATTGGAAAAAATACCGCGCCAAGGGCATCGACGATCCGTCCCTCGCCTGCGCCTATGCGATGTGCGAAAACATCGATGACAACATGGGCCGGCTCCTGGCCAAGCTCGATGAATTGAAGATCGCAGACGACACGATTTTTATTTTCCTGACCGACAACGGCCCGAACACCAGTCGTTACAACGCCGGCATGAAGGGGCGTAAAGGCAGTGCACACGAGGGCGGGGTGCGCGTGCCGTGTTTCATGCGGTACCCGCGTCGCATCAAGCCGGGTACGGTCGTCAAGCCAATCACGGCACACATCGACCTGTTGCCGACCTTGATGGAGTACTGCGGGGTGAAGGGATATCAAACCAAGCCGCTCGACGGTCGGAGTCTGGCGCCCATCATCGACGACAGCGCGGCCGTTTGGCCAAGCCGGATGCTGTTCACGGTGTGGGGCGGCACTCGTCTGGAGGAGGGGCGGCGCGCGGTTCGCACCGAACGGTGGCGCGCGGTCAACGAACGGCGCGGCTGGGAATTGTACGACATGCTCAACGACCCGTCGCAGCGGAACAACCAGGCCCAAGCCAAGCCGGCCGTCTTGGCCAAGCTCCGCATGGCCTACGACGAATGGTTTACGGAGGCCGCATCGTCCGGGTTTGATCCCGTCCCG
>CAYWMH010000017.1:0-3716 GCA_964459315.1 uncultured Verrucomicrobiota bacterium | reverse complement strand
GAGACGGTTCCCAGTCCGGATCGGGTTGGTCGCAAGGAGGCGCCCGAGCGAACCTGGGGCAACCTGGTGGTCGGGACACTGCGCTTGGCCAAGGGCAACACCGTGTTGCGCGTGCGGGCGCTCGAGATCCCCGGCGACGAGGCGCTGGAACTAAAGGCCGTGTATCTGATACGGCAGCCTTGATTTGGCCGACGGCTCTGTCGCAGGCCAAAGAGCTTGGCCAAGCGCCGACTTCAAGCGACAATGCGGCGTGCGCCTCAGCCCTAGCCCGCCGCCCAATGTCTCCCGGCTTTTTGCAGCCGTTGGGCTGTGCCTGCTCGCGGGAACCGCCGCGCCGCGCGCGACTGAATGGATCGTCGGGGAAGGCTATCGGTACAGGGCGTTGACCGTCTCGACCAACAGTCAGGCCGGCTTCACGTCGATGGCAGCGAACTCGACCGGGATCGGTTTTGTCAATCGCTTGGTTAAGGAGCGATACACGACGAATCAGATTTACCTCAACGGCTCCGGCGTGGCGGCGGGAGACTACGATGGCGACGGCTGGTGCGACCTGTTTTTCAGCGGGCTCGACTCGGAAAACAAACTTTACCGGAACCTCGGCAATTGGCGGTTTGAGGACGTGACGGCGAGGGCGCGTGTCCGGGGGAAACTGTTTGCCTCGACCGGCGCCTGCTTCGCGGATGTCAACGGTGATCGCCGGCCCGATCTCGTTTCGAACACAGTCGGCCAGGGTACCTGGGTGCTACTCAACGACGGGCAGGGCGGCTTTCGCGCCGTCCGTCCGTTTAACGACAGCGGAGGAGGCATGTCGATGGCGTTGTCCGATGTGGACAAGGATGGCGACCTCGACCTGTACATCGTGAACTACCGCACGTTCACCATCCGCGACCAGCCGGGCATCAAGTTGCGCGGGAGCACCGTCGACGGCGTGCCGCAGGTAGTCTCCGTGAATGGCAAATCGCTAGAAGCAACAGGCTCTGTCGGGCGTTTTACGCTTAGGGCGAACGGGAAAATCCTTGAGAACGGACAGCCGGACCGCCTCTATTTGAATGATGGGCGCGGGCGATTCACGCCGGTGTCGTTTACCGCCGGGGCGTTTCTTGACGAGGATGGGCGGCGACTGGCGAAGCCGCCGTACGACTGGGGCTTGTCGGCGATGTTCCGGGACATGAACCGGGACGGGCTGCCTGACCTTTACGTCTGCAACGACTTCGAGTCGCCCGACCGCATCTGGATCAATCAGGGCGGCGGCGTGTTCCGGGCGATCGGCCGGCTGGCCATGCGGAAGAGCAGCCATTTCTCGATGGGGATCGACTTCGCCGACCTGAACCGGGACGGGCTCGATGACTTCATTGTGGTCGACATGCTCAGCCGTGAACACAAGTTGCGCCACACGCAGTTAAGCAACCGCAAGCCGCCGGAGTTGCGATTCGGCGTTTACGACGACCGGCCGCAGTACAGCTACAACACAGTTTACCTCAACAACGGCGACGACACCTACTCCGAGATCGGCTTTCACTCCAATCTCTCTGCCACGGAATGGGCCTGGACCCCGATCTTCATGGATATCGACCTGGATGGGTACGACGATTTTATTGTGACCACGGGGCACCCGCTCGACATGCAGGACATCGATGTGACCAATCACGGCGAGGCGTTGAAACAGCAACGCAAGCATTCACCTCGGGAACTGCTCGAGATGCGTTTCCTTTTCAAGCCGCTCGTCCTCCGGAACCTCGCCTTTCGTAACGAGGGCGGATTGCGTTTTGCCGAGAAGAGCGCCGACTGGGGTTTCGACCACGCCGGCATCTCTCACGGAATGGCTCTCGCCGACTTGGACAACGATGGCGACCTGGATGTCGCCGTGAGCAACTTCAATGAGACCGCCAGCCTATACCGCAACAACGCCCCGGCCCCGCGCCTCGCCGTGACGCTGCGCGGCGCACCGCCAAATACGCACGGTATCGGTGCCCGGATCACCGTGGAAGCGGACGGGTTGATGCAATCGCAGGAGAAGATGAGCGGCGGCAGGTACCAGTCGGGTGACGAGCCGCTCCGGGTAATCGCCCCCACAAACCAGATTAAAAAAATCACCGTCGCCTGGCCAACCGGCACGGTCAGCACGGTCACCGCGGTCAAGCCAAACCGGGTTTATGAAATCGACGAAAAGGGAGCAGCGCCGGCTGCCAAGGAGTTGCCAAGCGGCCGAGGACCGTTGTTCGAGGACGCCAGCCAGTTGCTGTCTCATATGCATGCCGAAAAGGGGTTCGACGATTTCACCCGGCAACAATTGCTGCCCAAAAAGCTGAGCCAGGAAGGGCCGGGAGTCGCCTGGCTCGACTGGAACAAAGACGGGTGGGACGACATCGCCGTCACTTCCGGCAGCGGCGGTAAGCCGGGGCTGTTCCTCAACGACACCAGGGGCGGATTCGAGAGTGCCGCCATTCCCGCACTTGGGCAAGCAACACCGCGCGATCAGGTCGCCTTGCTCGGGTTAAACAGTACTGCGACCGGACTCCTCCTGCTGCAGAGCAACTATGAGGACGCGCTTGCATTCGGACCGGCATTGAGCCTGTACCAGCCAAACGTTCCCGAGCCTCTTGACCTGTTGCCTGCCGGACCGGAGACCTACTCGGCCCTGTGCGCGGCGGATTATGATGGCGACGGGGATCTTGACCTGTTTGTCGGCGGCCGCTGCCGCCCCGGGAGTTATCCCGCCCCGGTCAGTTCCGTGATCCTGCGAAACGACAACGGCCAGTTTGTGCGGGACAATCGACATGAATCTTTGCTCCGGGAAGTTGGTTCCGTTTCCGACGCGCTCTGGGCGGATCTGCTTGGCGACATCCGCCCCGAACTGGTGCTGGCATGCGACCCCGGCCTGATCCGGGTGTACCGCAACAACAACGGTTTGCTGGAGGAGGCGACCAACGCGCTTGGTTTCGGGAATCATGTTGGCTTTTGGAACAGTGTCTGCGCCGGTGATTTTAATGGGGACGGAAGAACCGACTTGGCCGCCGGGAACATTGGAACCAACTCCGCCTACGAAATCCGTGACGGGGCCACCGTCACGTGGCATCACGGCGACCTGTCTGGAGGCGGCACCCACGAAATACTAGAGTCCCACGGCCCCGGGTTGCCTATACGTTATTTTCATGAACTGATCCGCGCCATCCCGTTCCTGCGGGAGATGTATCCCACGTTCGCCGCCTACGCGAACGCCCATGCGACCGACATTATCGGGGAACAGAAAGCCGCGCTGGAGGTCGTTGAGATCAATTCGTTTCAGTCGGTTGTAATGATAAACCGGGGTGATGGGTTTGATGTTTCGCCGTTGCCGCTCAAGGCGCAGCTTGCACCGGTGTTCGGGATGGCGGTGGCGGATTTTGATGGGGACGGCAAGGAAGACCTGTTCCTCGCGCAAAATTTTTTCGGCACGCGCCCGGATTTCCCGAGGATGGACGCGGGCCGAGGTTTATTGCTGAAGGGCGACGTCTCGGGGAACTTCGCCGCAATGCCCGCAGCTGCCAGTGGGATTCGCTTGACCGGCGACCAGAGGGGATGCGCGGTGGCCGACTTCGACCGTGACGGCAGGCCGCAGGGCGACGAGGTTGCGTTCAGTTAATACAACTCTATTTACGAGCCTGAGGTCGCCCGCCTGGACGGCGGTGGCTTCGTCGTTACCTGGGAAGACAACACCACCAGCAACGATGGTGAAG
>CAYWMH010000016.1:0-17103 GCA_964459315.1 uncultured Verrucomicrobiota bacterium | reverse complement strand
CACCAACTGGAAGGACGCTGTCGCCTCGGCCACGCTGACTTATCACAGCTCTGGCTCCGCGATCGGCACCGGCATGTCGATGGGGTTCTTCGTCGCCCTCGCCACCATCTGGTGGGCGCTCCGCAAACTCAAAAAACAAACCGCCCGCGAACTCCTCGCCGGAGAGCCGCATCAACAAATCAGCACAAAAAATACGGCCAAGCGATTGGTGATTATTGGTGTTACATTACTACTGGCTGCACTTGGCTGGATCGGAGCCGCCTTGGCCAACCGCGGACAAATATCACCAAGCGCTTTTTTTGGCGCCGGGGCGATACTTCTGCTGTCTGGGATGACATTGGCCTCGGCACGTCTCAAGCACCTGGCTCATGCCATCGTTCTTGCCCAAGCGCAGTCGCTCAGCCTTGGCGGGCTTGGCCAACGCAACGCCGCCCGGCGTTCTCGCCGAAGCATGGCCACCATTGGCATGCTCGCATGCGGCAGTTTCATGATCGCCTCCATTGGAGTTTTCCAAAAGGATGCCAAAACCAATGCTGACCAACCCACCTCCGGCACGGGCGGCTTCGAACTGATGGGAGAAGCCAGCATCGCCATCGTTCACGACATGAACAACCCCACAAACCGGGAGGATTTCTACAACCTCGACGAGGAGGTCTTGAAGGACGTGAACTTCGTTCCATTCCGGTTGCGCGACGGTGATCAGGCGAACTGCCTCAACCTGAACCTTGCTCAGAAACCCCGGCTGCTCGGGGTGCGCACGGAGACGTTGGCCGGGAGGTTCACGTTCATCGACACTATGGAAGGACTGGAACCGGGCGATAATCCATGGAGCATTTTGGACAGCGCACGCGACGGCCTTAAGTTGCCGGCTGATGTCGTCCCGGCCATCGCGGATCAAAGCGTCATGATGTGGGCCTTGAGCGGCGGCGACATGATGAAGAGCAAAAAACTCGGGGATACGATTGACTACACCGACGAACACGGGAACACGTTCAAGATTTTTTTTGTCGGGCAGATCGCCGATAGCATCATGCAAGGCAACCTGATTATCCCCGAGTCGGACTTCATCAAGCGTTTCCCCAGCGAAAGCGGTTACCGTGTTTTCCTGGTCGAAAACCCCGGCGAGCGCACTGAGGAAGTCAGCGAAGAATTGAACGTCGCCCTCGACGATCACGGATTTGAATGGGTCTCGACCACCCGGCGTCTGGGTGATTTGAACGCCGTGCAAAACACGTACCTACAGACCTTCCAGGTTCTCGGAGGACTCGGCCTGCTCATCGGCAGCCTCGGGCTGGGCGTGGTCGTGCTACGCAACGTGCAGGAACGAAAAAGCGAACTCGCGTTGCTCCGGGCGGTTGGTTTTGAAAAGAGCGCCATAAAGCGATTCGTCCTCTCCGAGTACCTCGGCCTGCTCGTCGGCGGTCTGCTGATCGGCACCGTGGCGGCCGCACTCGCCGTGCTGCCGACCATGCTTTCCCCGACTGCGGATGTGCCGTACGCTCTGCTTGGCGCGACGCTCGGCGGCGTACTGCTTCTCGCCGGTGTTTGGACGTGGATCGCCACAAACCTCTCGCTGCGCGGCAATCTGCTGGACGGCTTCAGGGGGGATTGAGAAATGAACAGACCATCAAAACACGCGGGAGCGTCCTTGAGTGCGGTGCTCCGCACCGCTTTGGGGCGCACCCGAAAGCGGCAACTGCGTATGTTATTGGCGCTTGGGTTGGCGAGCTTTTCAACGCAGGCTTCGGATCCGCTTTATCAAAACAACTTCGAGCAAACCGAAACCGGCTACGTGCCGGACGAGTTCCTCGTGCTCGACGGCGACTTTGCGGTGAAGGCAGAGAGTGGCAACAAGTATCTCGAGTTGCCCGGTGCGCCGCTCGATGCATTCGGCTTCATGTTCGGCCCGTCGGCCCGACACGGCAACGAGATCAGCGCGCGGATGTTCGGAACAAAAAAAGGCCGCCGCTTCCCGGTGTTCGGTGTCGCGCTGAACGGCGTAAACGGCTACCGGCTGCAGGTCACCCCGGCCAAGCGGGCAATCGAACTGCTCAAGGCCGGCGCCGTCGCGGCCAAGGTGCCGTTCCGCTGGAGCGGCGGCGAATGGCTGCGACTCGCGCTGCGTGTCGAGCAAACCGGGGATGCTGAGTGGACGATAAGTGGCAAGGTGTGGGCCGACGGCAAAAAGGCACCAGCCAAGCCGACCCTCACGTACAAGGAAACCAAGGAGCCGCGCAACGGCAAACCCTCCATCTGGGGAAGCCCCTACTCCGGCACCCCGATCCGCTATGACGACATCGTCGTCAAGAAAATCGCCAAGTAACCGGCTGGCCATCCTCCTGTTGGCGCTGAGTTCGGCCGCGCCGCTTGGCCAGGCAGCTGAGGTGGAACTGCAGCTCGCGATTCCCGAGGCGTCGTTTCATGTCATCGGCGACCCCGTGCCGTTGCGCTGGGAGTTCATCAACCGCGGCGATCAACGACTCGCCTTCATGTGGGAGGGCTGTTGCCGATTGAACGGCCGCGTCTCCGCATCGCTTGGCCAACTCACCCTTGACTCTGATCCGGCGACTTCCGCCGCACAGTTGACGGCGCACCTATTCGCGCGCGCCGCACGACTGCTCCCCGGCAAGCCGGCCGTTTTCGAGACGAACCTCGGTGACTGGCTCAACATCGACCGCTCCGGCGAATACAAACTCACCGCCCGATACACCGGCCTGCTCGACAACCAGCAGCCGCAAGTCGGACGCGGCTGGCAACTCTGGAAAGACTCCACCACAGCCGAGCCGATCCGCGCCACGCTGTTGACCCCGAGCGACTACATCGCCAGGCGCAACCAAACCGAGATTGCACTTCGACTCGATGGTCCTGATCGATTGCTCCCTCTCGATCCGACAAGGCTCGAATTGAAACTGATCAACTTGTCCGAGACGCCCAAGACAATCCATTGGCCAAGCGACTTTGCGCTTTGGTTTTTGGGTGCCACCGGCGGGCGTTCACCGCTGGCGCCCACAAGGATTCGCGCCGCGCCGGAGAAACTGGTGCTCGCAAAAAATCAACGCTTGGCCAAGGGAATCGAGATCGCCCCGGGCGCATTCGATGGCCGTTCGCTTGAGCAGTATCGACTGTTCGTCGATTTCAAAACCGCCGAAAGCCGGACGCCCTCCAACGCCGTGCCGCTAGACTGGCAATTGGACGTCGCCGACTTGCAACAACTCATTCACATGGCGTCGGGAGGCGCGAAAACCGGCCTGCGAAACCGACCACTGAAATTGATGCGCCTTCATCTCGGCGAAATTGGGCAAGCGCTAGGCCAAGTGGCTGCATCAGATTTAAATGAAAAGGGCAAAAAACTGCTGAAGGAATTACAACTCGCCGCAGCGCTGAAACCTGTTTCCAAAAAACCGGGCCTAGTTACCGTGAAACTCCGAATCACCAACGACGGATCAATTCAGTTTGTTGAAGACGCGCTACGCCAAGCGTTTCAGGATAAAAAGCCCATCACAGACCAACTCGACGATTTACTCAACATCCGCAAACATCTGGGCTGGGTCGTAGCCATCCAACTTCACCCATACACCACCACCCCAAAAACACACATCGCCGCTGCCTTTGAAAAACTAAGGTCCCTCGAACCCCGCTTGGCCAAGCCAATCACATTGGATCCCCAACAAAACTAAATTTGGAATAAAAAATCTGTGGCAAGCAATCAGGCGTCCTTGAAACAAACCCAATGTTTACAGGGATGAATTGAATTACTGCATAAAGATTGTTTATGCAACTCGCGCTTTTATTAAGTTTTAGATGCGCTTTAAAACTAATGCTTTTGGCGCTGTTGCGATGAATAGCATTTCCACTGGAACGGTTCCTTACTCCTTCGGGACATTCGCCCAACTCAAGCAAAAATGGGCCGAGCCATCGTGGCATTATAAGTGTCAGGGCGAGAAATCACCTTAACCTTTGTTAATTAATGCGACGGCGCAGGAGGAACGGATCTTGTTCATCGTTGCTATCATAACCAAATGGCTCCCATCCCTCAGAAACCCTTCCGGAGGATGTCTTTATTTCCCACTTTTCAGTATTACTCGTCGGTGATTCTGAGTTTACAACTTCGGCAATAGGTTCAGCGAGTTGTGTTTTTGAAGAAAGAGACGATTGCTGCGACTCGCCACAACCCACCAATAGCACAGCTGCGATTGTCGTGATTAGTATGTGTTTCATGTCGCACAAAGCTCAGCTTTTTTGATTATTTTTGCAATGGACTTCTGATTCTTTATTCGATTCGATGAATCCTTTCAGTCGGCGGTAAACCGCTTAGGTAACACCCCGAAACCAACCAAAAACCAGGAAATCATAAAAAATCCGAAAAAAAGGCCTTATTTCGGCAGTCTTGATTTGGTGCGGCCTTCGAGGACCTTGGAGGTGGGTTGATAGTTTCCGATGAAGTCTTCGCGGTAACTATCGAATGTGTCCTCGGCCAAGTGGCGCCGGATGTCGCGCATCACCTCCATGAAAAAATGGGAGTTGTGGACGCTGAGCATCCGCAGGCCGAGGATTTCGCCGGCCTTGAGCAGGTGCCGCAAGTAGGCGCGGGTGTGGTGTTTGCAGGCGAAACAGTCGCAGCCCTCCTCGATCGGGCCGAAGTCCTCCTTTTGATGACCGGCACGGAGGTTGATCGCGCCGCCGGTGGTGTAGGCGGTGCCGTTGCGGGCGACGCGGGTCGGCAGCACGCAGTCGAACATGTCGATGCCGCGGGCGACCAGCTCGATCAACTGCGCCGGCGTGCCCAGGCCCATCGCGTACCGCGCCTTGTTGGCCGGCAAATGCGGCTCGGTGATCTCGACCGCGTGCATCATCTCCGGCTCCGGTTCACCGACACTGACGCCGCCCACGGCGTAGCCATCGAAATCCATCGCCACTAGTTCCTCGGCACAGCGCCGGCGCAGCTCCGGGCTGTTCGCCCCCTGCACGATGCCAAAGTAAAACTGCCCCTCGGCGCGGGGTTGCTCGGCACAGACCGCGGCCCAGTCAAGCGTGCGGTTGACGGCGGATTCCAGCTCGGCGGCGGATGCGCCGTGCGGCGGGCATTCATCGAACAACATCGCGATATCAGAGCCCAACTCGCGCTGGATGGCCATCGATTCCCTCGGTCCAAGGAAAAGCGGCTCGCCGCTGAGATGGGAACGGAACTCGACGCCGTCGTCGCGCACCTTTCGGATCTTGGCGAGGCTGTAAACCTGAAACCCGCCGCTGTCGGTGAGGATCGGCTTGTCCCAGTTCATGAACGCATGCAGTCCACCCGCCTTGCGGATGATGTCCATGCCGGGCCGGAGGAAGAGGTGGTAGGTGTTGCCGAGCAGGATCTCGGTGCCGATCTCGGTGAGCTCGCGCAAGTCTAGCGCCTTGACGCTGGCCTGCGTGCCGACCGGCATAAACACCGGTGTGTCGATCACGCCGCGCGTGGTCGTCAACCGGCCCAGGCGCGCCTTGCTGCGCGGACTGGTCTGGAGCAATTCGTACATTCGGGGGACAATTGGAGAGCTCGCCTGGCCAAGCGGTGGATCACCAACCGCCCTCGGCAAGCAGCGCGACGGCCTGCTTGGCCAGGTCGTTTGCGAGCAGCGGCAACGCCTGCCGTTCAGCGCTGGCGAGGTCGCCGCCCAGGCGGACGGTGGTGCGGCCGGTCAACTCGCGATCGAGCAACACCTGCCCGGTCGCCTTCTCAGCGGCGCGGAGGCGAGTGACGAGTTCCACCTCGAAGTCGCGCACGGTGAGGATGTCGCGCGGTTGGAAACTCACCGGGGATCGCCTGTAGGTGTCGATGCTGCCGGTGAGCAACACGTCACCGTCGCCGCCGGTGGCCACCGCAAAAGTGCCGTCCCGCTGGAGTTCCCGGCGGATAGAGGCGTTGACCGACTCGGCCAAGCCCGGGAGCGGTGTGGCGTTTTGGAACAGGCCGACCTCGACGGCCTGACCGGCGGGAATCGCTGGGCTCACCGGGCCAAGCCGGTAGCTGGCACAACCGGCGGCCGTCAATGCAACGGCCAAGAGCGAGGCAACGCGGCTTGCAGGCAGGCGGTTCATTGGGGCGCCGCGCCGGACTGCCGCAGCGAATCGAGTTTAGGCTGCAACTCGGCGATCTTTTGTAGCGCCACCTCGGCGTAGTCGGTACCGGGGGCGAGATCCTTCACTTCGTTGTAGTAGACGTTTGCACCGGCCAACTTACCCTTCTTCTCGTAGTAGCGCGCAATCTTCAGGCTGCCCCGGGCCTGCTCGACCTTCATCGCCTTGATTTGTTCCCGGGCCGCGGCCACCTTTTCCTCGTTGGGATAAAGCGCGATGAAATCGGAGTAGGAATCGATCGCCTTTTCGGTGACGCCCTGATCGTACTCCGCATCGAGCGACTGTCGCTGGTAGGCGGCGGCAGCGGCGAACAACCCCTCGGCAGCGATTTCGGGGCGGTCGTGGTACTTGTCGGCCACCTTGCTGAACGCCTCGACGGCGTGCCGGTAATTCTTGTGCCGCTCGTTCTGCGAAATCTGGAAGCCGCGCGCCTTCTTGACCCAGGCCTGGCCGATGTTCATCTGCGCCTTGGGCGCCACGGAACTGAACGGGCCAATGTTGACGATGTTTTGGAACATGGCGGTCGTTTTGCTCATCGACCGGTACAGCGGGATGCGCCCCCACAGCTTGTAGCGCTGGCCGCTCAGAAACCGCGTGGCGATGTCAAACTGTCGGGCCTGCACCTCCTCGAAATCGACGTTTTGCGGGTAAAGCAGCAGCAGGTTTTGGTACTCGGAGAATGCCCGCTCGTCGTCACCCCGTTTTTCCAACGCCTGGGCCAGCAGCAACTGCGCCTCCGGAGCGTGGTCGGCCAGCGGCCAGTCGGCCAACGTGCGGCGGGACGCCTTGAAGGCGGTCTTCCAATCCTCCGCCGCGAACGCCTCCTTCGCCACCGCGAGCTGATCCTTCGCGGTGGTGCGCCGCCAACTGCCGCCACCGCCGATACGTTCGTACGACCAGCCCTCGCCAGGACGGTAGTAGATGGGGGCGGGAGATTGGTTCGGCCAAGAGAACAAAACCGCCGTAACCAGGAGCAAGGGACACGTCCAACGCTGCATGGGTCGAATCTACGGCAAGCCCCACGACGGCTCCAGCCTGTTTTTGCTTTTGCCCGCGCTTGGCCAGGGCCAACCTCGGCGCGGACGGGGATGCGCGACTCTTTCATCATCACAGACTGCCCGGAGGTGCTGGACGGCTTCGCCGAGAGCGGCGGCGAAGTCGACTGGCAAACCGCCGATCTCCCGGCAGACACCGGGCGCGCCTGGCAGGCCGTCGGCGGGCTTGGCCAAGCGGAGGTTGTCCGCCGCCCCGCCCCACCGCCGTGGCAGCAAATCATGGCCGTTGGCCACTCCGCCGTCTCGCAGGTCGACGGCCTGCGCGGACTGCTCCAGGCCGGCGACAGTCCGCCCACGCCGTTCGCCTGCCTGGCGCTGACCGGCGACAACTTTCACGGCAACCGGGGCCGCCCGTGGCGCGCGCTCGACGGCAACCTGCACCTGACGGCGCTCTTTTCGCCCCACCGCACCGCGGCCGAGCTGGGCCTTGGCCTTAGCATGCTGCCGACCCTCGCGGTGGTCGATGCGCTTGGCCGGTTCGACGCGCTTGGCCAGGCGCCACGCATCAAGTGGGTCAACGACGTGCTGCTCGGCGGCCGCAAAGTCTCCGGCGTGATCACCTCGACTCTGGCCAAGGGCGACCGGATCGAGCACGCCATCCTCGGCATCGGCGTAAACGTCGCCGCCACGCCGAACCTCCCGAGCGGCCGGTTCACGCAGCTGGCCGGCAGCCTGCGCGAACTGGCGCCGGACATCCTCATCACCCTGCCAGCCATGCTGGCCGGGCTGCTCGACAGCTTGGCCAAGCGGTACAGACAACTGCTCGAGCACGGGCCGGACGCGTTGCACGCCGACTATTTGCGCCACAGCGGCGTGATCGGCCGCGACGTCGAGATCTGGGAGGAAACCGCCGGCGAACAGGACGACTCCAGTCGGCTCGCCGCCGGGCGGGTTGCCGACATCCTGCCCGACCTGTCGCTGCGGCTCGATGGCGTCGCCGAGCCGGTGCAGCGCGGCCGCCTCATTTTCGCCGACTGAGCGTTTTGGGCTTTGGACGTTGGCCTCCCGTCCGTATCGTTTGCCGATGCGCACGGTCAAGGTGCCCCTCGGGGATCGCAGTTACTCCATCAAGATCGGCGGCGGCCTGTTGTCCAAGCTTGGCAGCGACTGCCGGCGGCTCAAGCTGGGGAAGCGCTGCGCCGTGGTGACCGACCGCACCGTCGGGCCGCTCTATGCCAGGGCGGCGCTGGCCTCGCTGCGGCAGGCCGGCTTCGCGCCGGTGGAGATCCGCGTGCCGGCAGGCGAGACGGCCAAGAGTCTCAAAACAATCCAAGCCTGTTACGACCAATTGGCCCAGCACCGGCTTGAGCGCAGCTCGTTCATCGTGGCGCTGGGCGGCGGCGTGGTGGGCGACATGGCCGGCTTCCTTGCCGCGAGCTACCTGCGCGGCATCGGCTTCGTGCAGGTGCCGACGACGCTGCTGGCCCAGGTCGACAGCTCAGTCGGCGGCAAGGTCGGTGTCAACCTGAAGGCCGGCAAAAACCTCGTCGGCGCGTTTTACCAGCCGCGCCTCGTGCTGTGTGACCTCGGCACGCTCAAGACACTGCCCCAGCGCGAACTGCGGGCCGGGCTCGCCGAGGTGATTAAGTACGGGATCATCGCCGACGCGGCGCTGTTTCGCCGGCTCGAGCGCACGCTGCCGGAGTTGCTTCGGCTCGAAGCCAAGGGGCTGGCGCATATCGTCGCTCGCAGTTGCCAAATCAAGGCCAGGGTCGTCGAGCAGGACGAGCGCGAAGGCGGCCTGCGCGCCATCCTGAACTACGGCCACACCATCGGTCACGCGCTCGAGGCGATCTCGCGTTACGGCAAATACCTGCACGGCGAGGCGATCTCGATCGGCCAGGTGGCGGCGGCCAAGATCTCGCGTGACGTGCTCGGGCTTGGCCAAGCAGAAGTCGACCGCATCGAGGCGCTCTTCACCCAGGCCGACCTGCCCACCTCGGTGCGCCTGGCGAAGCCGCAATTGGCCAAGCTGTTCGCCGCTATGAAGCTCGACAAAAAAGTCAGCGCCGGCGAGGTCAAGTTCGTGCTCGCTCAAAAAATCGGCCAAGTGCAATTCGGAGTTGACGTGCCAAAGGCAACCATCAACGCTGCGCTCAAATGACAGCACGAGGCACGGATGTGAGGATTCGACTCCATAAACGTGCTGAGGCTGATTTGAAAAGGTGCCACCTCGTCCGGTTTCTCCAGACTGCGACGATCCTCCTCGCGGTAGTTTCGCTCCAAGCGCAAATCTAAAATGGACGATCAAGCTGGGCGGTTGGTTGCATTCACCGCCCGCCTTGGCCAAGGACGGCACGATCTACATTGGTGCGTCGGGTGATGCAAAGGCGTTGTTTGCCGTCAACCCAGATGGCATCAAGCGGTGGGAATACCCCGTGCCCGGCGATGTAAAAACGTCCCCGGTAGTCGGGCAATTTGTAACCATTTATTTCTCAGCGGGCGACGACAAGGTTCGGGCGTTGACTCCCGATGGGAAAAAAGTATGGGAGTATTATGCGGCAACGGAAGTGAACGCCTCCCCTTCCGTCGGGCCGGATGAGACCATTTACCTGTCCGCTTGGCCAAGCTGGTCACTCCCTGGCCAGGCGCGACAGCTTCACGACCTGGTCGAGGTAGCGCTGCACGCTGTCCCGCGGGCGCTTGGCCTGGGCCGACTTGAGCAGCGGCACCGCCTTGGCGTATTGGCTGCGGTGCACCAGAAACTGGGCGTGGGCGATCTTGGCTCGCACCTCGAAATCGTCCAGTTGCTCGGCTCGCTGGAAGAACAACTCGGCCTTCTCGGGATCGTCGTTGCGCCCGTAATAGTCGGCCAACAGCAGCAGCGACTCGCCGTCCAGCGGATCGCTGTCGACAATCTGCTCGAGCGTCCTGATCGCCCTGGCCTCCTCGCCCTTGGCCAACTGCACCCGCGCCTCGAGCTGCAGGATTTTCAGCCGGTCGGCCTCCTTGAGTTCGTTCTTCTGAATATCTCGGATCTGCGCGAGCAGCGCGTTGCCGTGGTCGTATTCCCCGGCTGAAATCAGGATGTCGGCCGCGCGGAGCGGCGGGGCGGTCTCACGGGCCTTGTCCGCGGCGGCGGCATCGCGGTATGCCGCAAAGGCGAGGCCGTAGGTGCCGCCGTTGATGTAAATGTCGCCGAGTTGGTTGAGCACCTTTGCGTCGGCCTTGCCCATTCGCCGGACCACCTCGTAGTTGGTCGCGGCCTTGTTGGATTCCGCCAACCCAAGGTAGGCGTTGGCCTGGTGCAGCCAGTAGTCGGCGTTGTCCGGGTCCTTCTGGATCAGCTCTCCGAACAGCGTCACGCATTCACCATACTTCTGCTGCTGCAACTGGCACTGGGCAATGCCGAGCTTCCAGTCGAGCTTGTCCGGCGAAAACAACGCCGCCTTGCGATAGGCCGCCTCGGCCGAGAGATACTTTTCCGCGATCAGGTGGCAGTAGCCGATCAGGCCGTAGATGTTGCCGTCCTCGCCGCCCAGCTCGAGCGTGCGCACCAACTCCTTCTGCGCCTCCGTATGCCGGTTGAGCTGGATCAACACCACGCCGAGGTTCATGTGGGCGCGCTGGAAGTCCGGGAGTTTCTTGATCGCCAGCCGGTAATGCACCACCGCCTTCGGGTAGTCGTTCGACTGCACGTACAGGTTGGCCAGCGTGAAATCCAGCGCCGCGCTCGACTCCGGCGTGATGGCCTCGATCAGCGTGAGAATCGCCTGCCTCGGGTCGGCCTGGATTTGCGGGATCAGCTCGTCGAACAACTCCTTCTCCTCGGCGGTGATCTTTGGCTCCACCTCCGACTTAACGCCGTAGCTGGCCATAAACTTGTTGATGAATTCGGGGTCGTTCCAAAACTGAAGGGTACGGGCGAAGCTGGGCTGCGCCTGGCCAAGCGCCGGGATCAGCAGGCCAAGCGCCGTCATTAACAGGCCAACCTTGGCCAAGGTGAATCGATTCGTGGATTTCATCATTGTCTACCGAAAAAGAAGGGTTGAATTTTCCTGACAGCCACCGGCCGGCCGTCCTTTATCGCCGGGCTGAATTTCCAGCGCCGTATCACCCGCGTGACCTCCCGCTTGAACTCATCATGAGTGAAGGTGCGTACCTTGTAATCGGTCACCCGCCCCTCCTCATCGATCACGATTGAAACGTCCACCCGGCCCTTGACCCGGTTCAGCAGCAGCTTGGGCGGGTATTGCGGCGGGATGCGCACCAGCGGTCGCGGTTCACGGTCCACCTCCGACAGGTCGAAAATCTTCATCTCCGCGATGGCATCGGTGCCCACCTTCGGGTTTAACCCGGCGTAGATGCCGACACCGCCCGCGCCGGGGTTGAGCGCCAACTCGAGCTGGTTCAGGTTCAGCAACTGCTGTTCCTGCTCCAACTCCGGTTTTTCCTCCTCTTCCTCCTCCTCGGGCGGAGGAGGTGGAGGCGGAGGGGGTGGCGGAGGGGGTGGCAGTGAGACGTCCACCCGGGTGAGGAGGTTTTTCGGGTTCGAGCCGGAAAGCTTCTGGGTGAACGGCAGAATCAGGAACAGGAGAAGCGAAATCAGGACGCCCCCGGCGAACCCCCAGAGTGCCCCGTTGTTTTTCGTCTCGACCTGGAAAACCTTTCGCATGGCGTCTGGCTACGGCAAATCGGCGGAGAGACTGATGCTTTTCGCACCGCCGAGCTTCGACTCATCGATGACCCGCACGACCAACCCGGCGTTGGCGCCTTCGTCCACCTGAATGATTACCGGCATGTCCTCCTTCGTCGTGAGGCGGCGGACGATGGCCCGTACGCCGTTCACGCCAATCTCCTTCCCGCCGTACACGACCTGCCCCTTGGTGGTCACGGCGATGAGGATGCTGTTCTTGTCGAGCTGCATCGCGGAGGCCGCCTCCGGCTTCTCCACCTCCACGCCGGTCTCCTCCACGAACACCGTGGTGACAATGAAGAAAATCAACAGGATGAACACCATGTCGATTAACGGCGAGATGTTGATGTCCATCGCCTCCTCGGCGTCGGTGATTGATCGTCGCATTCTCACGCCTCCACCGCCTTTCGCTTGAACTGCTGCAAAGTCAGGCTCTCGAGCCGGACGAGGAACGCCTCGTACTCATCCTTCCGGCGCTTGATCGCGTACGCCATGAAGTAGCCCGGCACCGCGATCAGCAGCCCCATCTCGGTGGTGATCAGCGCCTCGGAAATGCCGCTGGCGACAACGTCCACCAGCTTGCCGCCGCCAACCGAGAGGCCCTTGAATGTCACCAGCATCCCCATCACCGTGCCGAGCAGGCCCAGCAACGGCGCGGTGGCGACGAGGGTGTTCAGGAACACCAGGCGCCGCTCGTAGAACGGCAGTCTGGAGGCGAACACCTCCGAGAACCGGCTGTGCACCTCGTCGAGCCGGGTGACCTCGTCCTGTGTGTAGCGGATGATCTCTCCAACCTCGCCCTCGCCCGTGTCGGGTGCCTTCACCCAGCCGGCCACGGTTTCGTCCCGGAGATGCCTGTAACCGCGCTGGCGAAAGTGCAAAAGCAGACGGGTCGCAACGGTGTAGATCAACAGCGCGACCAGCAGCAGCGGGATCATCACCAGCCCGCCGGATTGCCAGGTCTCCAGGATGAATTGCAGGGGGCTTTCGCTGTTCGCGCTGAAACCGGTTGGGGAGTGCGTCTCCATGGCAACGGGATTATTGAGTCTTGACCGCCAGCCCGTTGACAAACCCGACTGCCGTCTGTTCCATGCTGGCAAGGATGCCCTTGGCCTTGCGCGACAGGAGTGCGAAAAGCAGCAGGCACGGCACGGCGATGATCAGGCCGTACTCGGTGGTGACCAGCGCCTCCGAGATGCCGGAGGAAAGCCTCTTGGGATCACCAGTGCCGAACACAGTGATCAGCTTGAAGGTGTTGATCATGCCGGTCACCGTGCCAAGCAGGCCGAGCAGCGGCGACGTGGCCGCCGTCAGCGAGAGAAACGGCAGCAGCCGCTCAAGCTTCGGCTTGGTGTGCAGCATTTTCTCGTAGAGAATCTCCTCGATCATCTCCTTGCTTTCCCCGGCATTTTGAACCGCGGTTTGCAACAACTCGCCGGCCGGCCCCTTGATGCGCTTGGCCAAGGCCAGCGCGGAGGCCGGGTCGTTGTCATTCACGTGGTCGAGAATCGACTGCAGGTCGCTTGGCTGGATTCGGCGCAGGTTGGCCAGTTGCACCCACTTAACCAGCGCCACCAGCGCGGCCGCCAGGCCCAGCGCCAGCAGCGGCCAGATCACCACGCCGCCCTTGTTGACATGCTCCCACCATGTTTCCTCCACCTGCTTGATCTTGAGTGCGTTGCCCATCGTCGAGTCGAGCGGCAGTTCGCCGCTGCCGTCGGCGACCACGGCGGCGATCCCGGACCGGTACTCCTCCCCGATATCTATCAAGGTCGCGTCTGTCGAGCCGCGCATCCGCTCTGCCAAACCGGCCGAACCGTCGTTGGCAGAAAACACCACCAACGGCCCAATCATGGCAAACCTGCCCCGACCCGCAACGCCGTCGGCATTCAGGGCGGAGCCGTCATAAATGTATCCCCCCAGCAGGTTGTCGAGCCGATCGAGCGCCGTCTGCACGACTGCCAACTGCTTGGTGAACACGACCCCGACCGGGCTGGCCGGGTTGTCGTTTATCTCGCGGGCCGCCTTGATGACGGCCTCATAATGCTCCTTCTCGCTGGCGTGAATGCGCGTCTCGAATCGCCGAATGTACTCCTCCAGCAGTGTCTTGCGCAGGTAATCATTCTGGTCCGCAAACCCCTTCTCCTCCGCCTTCAGGTGGCCCAAGTCAACGGCTTTGCGGTCCTGCAGCCGCTTGGCCTCGGTGTGTTCGCGGCGCTTGGCGATAACCTCACTCTCGAGCTTGTTCAACTCGCGGGCCAGCGGGATTTTCTCGTCAGCGATTTTTTTCTCCAGCGCGCTCACCTCGGCCAGCGCCTTGTCGAGATCCGACTTGGCGGAGCCGGCCGCCTCCTCGAACGTCTGCGCTTGGCCAAGCGCAACGGCGAAAAGAAGGGAGAGGGTCAATGCTTGTTGTTTCATCATCGCGGCGCCCTATTGAATGTTGACCGGCACATGGACGAACTCCGCGCCGCGCTCGTTCTCGTAGATATCGATGACCTTCCGAATGGCTTTTCCAAGCGCCGCGTTGGCGCTCCACTCCCACCCCTTGGCAGCCGGCACGCCGGTCCCGGCGAACGTGCCGCCCTGGTCTGCGAAATACGCCTGGCCAACGCCAAGGTAGAGCACCTGCACCTGCCGATCCTTCCCGTCAGGATCCTTTCGCACCTCAATCGCCAGCGTGATCGCGGAGTTGAACCGATCCGCCTCGTTGAGCACGGCCACCACGTTCTGCATCCGCTCGGCGGCGGAACGGCCACGGAGATCCTTCTTCTCCAGCGGGATGCGGGACCGGACGTTGGAGATGCGGTCCCTGAGCGGCTCCGGGAAACGCGCGATCAACGCCAGCGTCTGGCGCTCCATCCCCCACAAGGCGATGTCTACCACCTGGTTCGCCTTTTTCAGTTCCCCAAGGTTGAGGGTGATCCGTTTCTTCTCGGCGTCCGCCTCGGAGTCCACCTGCTCGCTCTTGTCGATCTCCGCCTTCAGTAGGTCGATCTCCCGCTGCAACAGGCCGATCGACTGACCGATACTCTCCCGCTCCACCCGCCAGTCAGCATCCCGGCTGGCGATAAGTTGACGGGTTTCAACCCATTTCTCAATGTGCGCGCGGGCCTCCTCGAATTTTGACTCCTGCGCGAATCCGGACCCTACTGTCAGCCCGGATGCAAGCGAGACCGACAAAAGCGCCCAAAACGGTACGCGATTCATTATTTGTACTGGATATGATTGCCGAAACCCTCGCCGAAGATGGACAGGCACGGCCTGTGGCGCAACCGCCGAGGCAGCGCATTGGGGAAACTGGCAAAACACCCCCACCCACGCAAGGCACAAAAACAGGAAACTAAAAAAAACGAGCGAAACGAGAGCCGGGCATTGAATGATAATGAATCCGCAACGTGCGCAGACTATCAAAGATCAAATTAAATCCCAAGAACCCGTGTCATCCGTACCCCAATTGTAAAACAGGGACGGTGCAAAGAAAAACCCCGTCGAAGCACGACGGGGTTTCCTCAAAAAGATTAAAATCAGAGCGGCTTGTATTTCTTGTGCCGGTAACGCTCGTGTACCCACTTAAAGTCCGGGTTTCTTGCCGTACCGTTTGGCCAGAAAAAGCTGTTGACCCCCGCCGCGGAATTACGGGCTGCCTTCAAGGTCCCTTCATCCACCCACTTGTGATTCTCCGCATGACCGTCAGCGAAGCTGAATGAGCTATCGTTCCCGTGAGCCACGGCAAACGGATCCACCCAGCCGGTCGGGACGTTGATCACCCAGGTGCCGAGGTTTTCATTGCGAGGATCCTGCTCCTCAACGAACACCATCGACATGGCTGCGTCCCGGATTTCCGAGATCTGGGTGAAATACGGCTGGGGTCCGCCGGTCGCGGAAGAACCCTGCCACCCGCCACCGTTCATCGGGTTGGCCTTGGAGTAACTCACCCACGCCCAAAGATTGATGTTGCGCCCCTGCTTGGCGCGCTGATCCCCGGGGCAATGGTACACGCCCGCGCTGGGGCAGTACGGCCACAATGGACTGACTTTCAATCCAGCAATGGCTCCTTCCATTTTCTTCTGAATTGCGGTAGAGCCCCTGGAATAACCATCCTTTGGACGTGTCGCACCATGCCAAAACCCACCTCGATTCATCCCTTTGCCTTTCCAAGGAGCACTGGGGATGATGTCGCCCATCATCTTGTTAGAAACGGACACCGGTGACGCCCCCATGTTGTCATCGGAGAACAAAACGAACCCCAGGCCCAGTTGATTCTGGTTGTTCAGGCAGTTGGCCCCCAAAGCCTTGCCCTTGGCCTTGGCCAGAGCCGGCAGCAGAAGAGACGCGAGGATCGCGATAATGGCAATCACCACCAGCAATTCAATCAACGTAAATCCCTTTGAATATGAAGATTTTGCTTTCATTTTAAGAATTGATACACCCGGAAGCTACCCGCTTGGCCAAGCATGGCAAGCCCTTTTTCATCGCTTGGCCAAGCGTTTATCGGGCGTCGCACAAAAAGAGGCCGGGCAATGCTGCCCGGCCCCTGGTGTGTGTTCTCTTTTTTGGTTAAACCAACCAAATTGTTATTTGACCGCTCGGCCAAACACCTGTTCCTGATCCGGATTCAGGGTGTAGGGACTGTCCCCATCCACATCCTGCCACGGGCCGTTCACAGTTGGCGCGGCCTGCAGCTTGCCATCGAATGTCACCGTCAAACTGCCATCGGCATTGCGAACGCCGCTGATCGATGGCGCATCACCTCCACCTGCCGCTGCAGCAAGCGCAGCAATTTCAGCATCCGTCAGGGCGACATTGTAAGTAGCCCATTTGTGCATGACACTTCCTGCACCCATCGGGTCTGTATTGGCGCTGATTCTCGCACCCATGACCTTGGCTTCTCCTGCTAGCTCAAAGTTCCCAGCCAGCACACCCACATGGTCACCATCCACATAAAGGCGGGTTTCCTCCGCGGCCGTGTCATTCACAACCACGACATGCACATCACGATCGAAGACAGATGCAGCACTCTTACCCTCGACTGCCGTGAAAAGATTGTCGGCAACGCCAAATACAGTCGTACCGAATACACCTTGTCTATTCCATTGATCCAGCTTAATTGCAAAGGCATTGTTTCCTGCTATCGCCGTTGATGCCCCTGAGGTCTCCTTGACTGCATTGAAGTAGAACTCGTAACTGGCATCCCCTGACAAATCACCAAAGACGACAACCCTTGGTCCATCCAGTGATCCCGTCGAAGAAGCCACACTGGCACGTCCACCCGGGGCTTCGCCCACCACC
>CAYWMH010000015.1:8578-17187 GCA_964459315.1 uncultured Verrucomicrobiota bacterium | reverse complement strand
ATCTCCGGCAGCATCAGCCGCTCCGGCGCAACGTAGAGCAGGCGGTACTCACCGTTGTACAGCTTGCCCAGGCGCTCGCGCGACTCGACGGCGGAAAGCGTGGAGTTCAGGTAGGTCGCCGCCACCCCGGCCTCTTCTAGCGCGTCAACCTGGTCCTTCATCAGCGCGATCAGCGGCGAGACGACGATGGTCAACCCGCCCTTGGCCAAGGCCGGCAACTGGTAGCAGAGCGACTTGCCGCCACCGGTCGGCATCAGCACAAACGTGTCGTGCCCGGCGAGCGCATCGCGCATCACCTCCTCCTGCAGCGGCCGGAACGATTCATAGCCGAAGAACCGCTTCAGCAAGCCCACCAAGTCCGCCTGCCCCGCCCCACTAAAGAGCTCCGTCTCCATGCCTCGCCCGTTGTAAGCCACCGCAGTCCAAGCTTCAAACCCCGTAACTGTTGAACCGCAAATCCACACAAATCATATTTGCGTTCATTCGCGGTTCACGTTTACCCGCTTGGCCAAGTGCTTGGTTTTGGCTAGATTGTCCGCCGCATGAGCATAACCTTGGCGGAAGCTGCGACAGAGATGCCGGTTCGGGAACGGATTGCCGAGCTGGGGCAACGGGTGCTCGATGGAGGCGAAATCTCCCGCGACGAGGCCCTCGAACTGGCCCGCATCGAGTCGAACGCCGACATCACGGACCTGCTCGCGTGGGCCAACCGCATCCGCGAGCATTACAAGGGCAACAAGATTCATCTCTGCTCCATCGTCAATGCCAAGGCCGGAGCCTGCTCGGAGAACTGCTCATTCTGCGCCCAGTCGGCCGCGTACCAGACCGGGTCGCCGCGCTACGGGTTCGTCGATCCCGAGCCGGTCGCCGAGGCGATGTCTGAAGCCAAGGCCAATGACGTCACCGCCGTAGGGCTGGGCGCCGCTTGGCGCGGCCTGAAGGAAGGCCCAATGCTCGACGAGGTGTGCGACCGCATCCGCGAGATGAAGGAAAACGGCAAATCGCGCCCAGACGCCTCACTGGGCCTGATCGAGTCGCAGGCCGTTGCCGACCGACTCAAGGAAGCCGGCCTCTCCTGCTATGGGCACAACCTCGAGAGCTCCCGCCGTTTTTTCCCCGAGCACTGCACGACGCACACGTTTGAAGATCGGCTCAAGACGATTCAATTCTTGAAAAACGCCGGCATCAAGATTTGCTCCGGCGGTATCATCGGCATGGGCGAAGACCGCGAAGACCGCGTGGACTTGGCGATGCAACTGCGCGAGATAGACGCCAACGTCGTGCCAGTGAATATCCTCAACCCGATCGAGGGCACTCCGCTCGAAGATCAGGAGCCGCTCCCGCCGATGGAGATTCTGAAGACAATCGCGGTGTTCCGGTTCATCCTGCCGCGCAAGGAAATCATGATCGCCGGCGGCCGCACGGTGAACCTGCGAGACATGCAGAGCATGGTCTTCACCGCCGGCGCGAGCGCGTTGATGGTGGGCAACTACCTGACCACGCTCAATCAGCCGGTCGAAAAGGATTTGCAGATGCTGCGAGACCTCGGGCTCGACCCCGACTGGGACAACGACTTTGCCGACCAAGTCGCCGGTGACGAAGGATGCGGTAGCCGTTGCGGCTGTGACGAAAAACCAGCCGAAGCCACCGCCACCGCCTAAAGCCTTCGGTGAATGACCGCGCCGCTTGGCAAAAACGACGGCGGGTACGGCGGAGTCACCATCGACATCGACGATGTGGTGCAGCGTGCGCTTGCCGCAGCCAAGGCGCTTGACTGGTCATTCGTACGGTTTCCGAATCCCGACGACCTGCCGTTGTACGGGTTTCGGCACTTGGCCGATAAGCCGCGACTGACTGTTTATCTTTCCACCGGCATCCACGGCGACGAACCGGGCGGGCCGATGGCGATGCTCGAGTTGCTCGAGACCAACGCCTGGCCAAGCGACGTCAGCCTGTTCGCCTGTCCCTGCCTCAACCCGACCGGCTTCCCCAAAAACACCCGTGAAAACCAAGCCGGTACCGATCTCAACCGCGATTACCGCCACATCGAGTCCCGCGAGGTGCAGGCGCACGCCGACTGGATCAACCGCCTGCCGCGATTCGATCTCGGCATCTGCCTGCACGAGGATTGGGAGGCGAACGGTTTTTACCTGTACGAGTTGAACCCGGACAATCTCCCCGCCGCGTCGACGGAAGTCATCGACGCCGTCAACCAAGTTTGCCCAATCGACCATTCGGAGCGTATCGACGATCGGCCGGCCAAGGGCGGCATTCTAAAGCCGGTCGTCTCCCCCGAGGCGCGCCCGCTTTGGCCCGAGGCGTTTTACATCGTGCTGCACAAGACCCGGCTCTCGTACACGCTCGAGGCACCATCCGATTTCCCGATGCCAACACGCATCGATGCCCTTTGCACGGCGGTGAAAACATTGGTAGAGTCGCACTTGGCCACGCGATGAAATGAAACCGGAAACGGCCGAAAAATTGTTGGTCTGGATTTTGCGCGCGGCGGGCGTCGTCTGCACGTTGGCAATCGTCCCGATGCTGATGCCGACCGCGTGGGCGCAGGGAGCGCACGCTGCCATCGGCCTGGGCAACCTGCCCGGCGAACCGATCGTCGAATACCTCGTGCGCGGCATGTCCGCCATGTGCGCCCTGTACGGCGGGTTGCTGCTGCTGTTGGCAGGAGACGTACACCGGTATCGTCGGGTGATCACGTATCAGGCGGTCGCCATTTTGACCGCGGCCACCTGTGCGACGATCCTGATGTACCACCTGCCCATCCTGGGAAACTACATCCTGCTCGACGTTATCAGTTGCTGGCTCTACTGCCTGCCCACACTTTGGCTGCAAACCCGGCTGACAAAGGAGTAGCCCATGCTGCTGACATTGAGCTTCATCCTCCTGTCTTCAGCTACATTATGCGGACAAAACGAACCCCGAACTGACCTCCGCCCCGAGATGGAGCTCCTGTTCCAAAACCCGGATGGCGGCTGGCCCAAAAACGTGGAGTGGGATTCGTTTAAGACCCTCCAGGAAGCCAAGAATGCCCGCGATCAAAACAAACGTCGCAAAAGCACGATCGACAACAGCGCCACCTACAGGCAGATCCGCAGCCTGGCCAAGTCGTACACCGCCACCGAGAACCGGCGTTACCGGCAGGCGGCTGACCGCGGACTCGAATACCTATACCGTGAACAGCGGCGCAGCGGCGGCTGGCGTGGTTCGGACGTGGATGCCATCACCTACAATGACGACGCCATGACCGGGGTGATGCGACTGCTCCGCGACGTTTCAAAGGGCCGGGCACCCTTCGCATGGACCGGCAAACAAACCCGCCGAAAAGCCGGACGTGCCCTCGAACGCGCCATCCGCGTCACGCTCGACTGCCAAATCAAGGTTCGTGGCCGCCGAACGGTCTGGTGCCAGCAGCACGATCACCGCACGCTCAAGCCGGTCAAGGCACGCACCTACGAACTTCCGTCCCTCTCCGGGGCCGAAAGCGTGGACATTGTCAGGTTCCTGATGGAAATCGAGTCGCCCAGCGGCGAGGTCATCCAGGCCATCGAGAGCGCGGTTGAGTGGTTCCGGCAGAGCGCCATCAGCGGCATTCGCATCGACTCCTTCCCCATCGATCCGGTGAAGGAGGACAGCAAAATCATCTCCAAGGACATTCGTGTGATCCGGGATACCGATGCGGAACCAATTTGGGCTCGCTTTTATGAGATCGGCACCAACCGCCCGTTTTTCTGCACCCGCGATGGCGTCAAGGTTTACTCGCTTGCCGAGGTCAAACTCGAGCGTCGCACCGGCTACTCCTGGTACGGCTCCTACGCCCGCTCCCTGCTGGCCAAGGACTTTCCCCGGTGGCAAAAACGACTCGACCGCTGAAGGCAAAAACAGCAGCGCCTTAGAGTGCGGTGATCCTGTGAACCCTGGGAAAACCGGGGCATCCGCGACAGCGTTTTGAAGGCGGTGCTCCTCACCACTTTGCAGCGCACCCGGCGGGAGAGGGCTGCAAAACCGGCAATGTTATCTTTGACATTCGCTCCGGGCGGTCGTTGGATGGCCGCGCTGCATGGCCGAGATCTCGATCCCCACCATCTCACTTCGATCACTGGACTCTCCGCCCCACCGCGCAGATGCCGTGCGAACTGTGGGTCAGGCGCTTGAGCAGTCCGGATTTTTTATCGTCACGGATCACGGCATCCCGCCCGAAACCATCGCCGACTGCTACCGGGTCGCCGAGGCGTTTTTCACGCTGCCGGACGAAGCCAAGCTGGCCTGCCACCGGCCGCAATCCAAGGGCCAACGCGGCTTCACCGAGTTTGGGCGCGAACACGCCAAGGACAGCGAGCAGCCGGACTTGAAGGAATTTTACCAGGTCGGCCGCGACGGGAGTGACACCCTGCCGCCCAATGTCTGGCCCAGCGAGCCATCGGCGTTTCGTGAGGCGATCGGCGGGCTGTACCGGCAGCTTGAGGGCGTCGGCATGACGCTGCTCGGAGCGTGCGGCGAACACCTTGGCCTCGAGCCGGAGTTTCTGCCGCGCCTGGCTAACGGCAGCGACAGTATTTTGCGCGTGATCCATTATCCGCCGATCACAAACAGCTCCGGCTCCGCGGCTCGTGCGGCGGCACATCAGGACATCAACTTCATCACGCTGCTGATCCAGGCGACCGAGGGCGGGCTGGAGTTGCAGGCGCCAGGCGGCGACTGGGTGGCAATCGAGGCCGAGCCAAACCAATTGATCGTCGACTCGTGCGATATGTTGGCCAACCTGACCAACGGCCAGTTTCGCAGCACGATACATCGCGTGGTCAACCCGCCCGACCTGGGCAAGCGCCGGTTGTCGATGCCTTTTTTTATGCACCCGAAGCAGGACACCAACCTGACACCGCTCCCGGCCTGCATCGAGCGGACGAGCGGCCAAGCCGATTACCCCAGCTGGACGGCAGGGGAATTCCTGGCCAAGCGCCTCGCGGAAATCGGACTGGCGTGACGGTTACTTGCTGGTGGCCTCGTTGATGAGACGCAGGGATTCGCGAATGAGAATCTCGCCGGTTTGTTCACCAAGGCAGGTGCGCGTGATGTAGTCGTACCGCTCGAAGCTGTTCCAGTCCTCCTTTGTCAAAAAGTAGCCCAGCGCGTCGTTGGTCAGCCCGAACAGCAGGTTGTGCCGGCCGGTCATCTTGCGCTTGAGGTAGTAGCCGATGTTCGGCAGCGCCTCGCCGGGGATGGTGAGAATCTGTGCGTCGCCAACCTGCACGAGGTTCACATGGGTGGTGATCGTCTTCTCGTCCGGCTTGGCCAAGCGCAGCGGGGAGGTTTTCATGATGGCCAACAGCATCGGCGAGTCGACCGGCAGCGTCACGTCCCGACCGGTGCAACGGATCGCAGGATTCGACTGCGCGGTGGCACCGCTGACAATTCGCAACGCCTCATCGGCGAGCAGGTGGCCGATGCGGTGGCATTCGCCCCACGTCTGCACGTCCTTCCCGTCGGGCCCACGCACATCGGCGGTGACCATGCCGCCCAGTGCACCGTTCATGAAAATGCCGGTGCCACCGCCGTTCGCCGCCAGGCGGTCGTACAGCGGCCCGACCATGTCCGGGCTGAGGATGCCCTGGTTCGAGCCGAGCACTTCGGGGTGTATGGCATAGTTGACCAGCGTGGCGAACGGCTTGCCGTCGCCGCCAAACGCCTGCATCACGCTACAGCGCGGGTCGTACAGTTGCGGCGCATAATAGTTGTAGGCGATCTTCCCGGTGGCCTTGCCGGTGGCGATCCGCAGCGACGCCGGTTGTAGCCCAGCGACCGCCTCGTTGATCGCCTCGGCGGCCGAGTTGCAGACGAAATCGAGATAGTCGAGATCCGCGTCGGTTCCGCCCCTGCCGTTGGGGAATGCGTAGCAGTCGGGCGCGCTGTGCGTGTGCGTCGCGCCGATCAAAATGTTCGTCGCCGGGATGGAGCGAACCTGATGGCGGACGCGATCGCCCAGCACGGCGGGAAAGCCGAGAAAATCCGTGCTGACGAACGCCACCCGCGTGCCATCGCCCTCAAGCACCATCGCCCGCACCGTGAGGTCGCCCCGATTTTGGATGACCGGGTTAGACGGGCCGACCCCGCCCGACACCGGCAGCAACGGATCGGGCGTGACCACCCGTACCGCGATCCCGGCGCGAAACTCGGCGAGTGCGATCGCCGCCTGACCGAGCGCCACGGCAACGAGGATGATGAATCGGATTGTTTTCATGATGGAAATCGCGGCGCGAAGCGTGACGCCGAGCAGATCGGAAAGCCACTGAAAAGATGCGTCCGCCTTCGACCGAAGCCAAGCCGGATTGTCCGTCAAAGAGCATTCTCGCTATCCCTGCCCTCTCCCGCTGGGAGAGGGAATGGTAGTGCATGCGGCATCGACTTATTCCGTTGAAACGACGGCGGCCAAGCGCCAGATTGCGCGGGCGCAAGGTGGCTGAACTTCACGAACAGTATCTGCAAAAAGCAGCCGGGGGGCGGTTGATCGAGACCCAACCGCACCCCGGCCTGCGAATGGTCGTGGTCATCCCTTGCCACGACGAACCGGACCTCATCGGCGCACTGACGCACTTGGCCCACTGCGAGCCTCCGCTTGGCCAAGCGGAGGTGATCGTCATCGTCAACGGCTCTGAAAACAACAGCCCCTCCGTTCACGAGCAAAACGAACGTACGCTTGGCCAAGCCGCGGACTGGCTGGCCAAGCGGCGTGATCCCTGGCTGCCGATTCATCTGCTGAACCTACCCGAGCTGCCCCCGAGGCACGCCGGCGTCGGCCAGGCACGCAAGATCGGGATGGACGAGGCGTTGCGGCGGCTTGCCGACGTGGGCCAAGCGGAGGACGGCTTGATCGTCTGTTACGACGCCGACTGCCGCTGCTCCGCCAACTACTTCACCGGCATCGAGTCGCACTTCACCGCGCATCCAACCGCGCCCGGCTGCAGCATTCACTTCGAGCACCCGCTTGATGCCAATGAATGGACCGCGCTTGGCTTCGGCGGCGACGCGCCCAGCCAAGGGGAGTTCGACGGCATCGCCGCCTACGAACTGCATCTGCGCTATCATGTGCGGGCGCAAAAGTTCATCGGTTTCCCGTACGGCTTTCACACCATCGGCTCGGCGATGGCGGTGCGCGCATGGGCCTACGTGAAACAGGGCGGGATGAACCGGCGCCAGGCCGGGGAGGATTTTTATTTTCTGCAAAAGATCAGTTGGCTTGGCCCGATGACGGAACTGGCCAATGTAATTGTGCATCCGTCACCGCGACTTTCGGATCGCGTGCCGTTCGGCACCGGGAGGGCAGTCGGCGGATTCGTGTCCAACGGCAGGCTGACCACCTACCCGTTGCAGGCCTACCGCGACGCGCAGTGGCTGCTTGGCCAAACGGAGGCGCTGCGGGAGACAGGCCAGCAAAGCGGCGACCCGCCGGAGGCGATGGCCCGGTTTTTGGGTGACGATTTTTGCGGGGCGGTCGTGCCGGAACTCCGGGCGAACTCAGGTGACCGGGCCGCGTTTCGCAAGCGGTTTCTCCGCTGGTTCAACGCGTTTCGCCTGATGAAATTCCTGAACGTGGCCCGGGATGAAGTTTATGGCCCGGCGGCGGTCGAAGTGGCTGCAGTCGAGTTGCTTGGGCAGATGAAACGCCCGCTCGCGAAGCCGGGTGACGCGGCGGCTTTGCTTCGGCTGTACCGCGGGGGGGATCGGGGAGAAGCCTAGCGGCGGCGGCCCTTGGCGATCGTGGCCCGTTCCTGAAGCCAGATGAGATCCGTGTTGCGGGAGTTGCCGTGGGAGTGATGCCCCCAGTGGTTGCCCTCCGTCGCGGCCTGAATGTCCTTGGTTTGCTTGTGGTTCCACTCGTTCACCCTCGCACCGCCGTCAATGTAACCCAAAGCCGCCTTGCCGTTGTGGTACGCGGCCGGCAAATGATAGAAACTTTGTCCCATATGATGCCCAAAAAACGGTCGGCAAATACTCACCGGATGAACCTCGATAAAGGTGAAAAGTTCCGAAGGCCCCTTCGCGGAATCGGACATCTTCAGGTAACTCTGGTAACGCCGGTCCGGCTGGTTCCGGTAGGCCGGCTCGCCGGCGCCCTTGGTGTCAGTGTTCCAGCCGACAAAGCTGTTAAGTGAGTAGCTGCGCAGCCGCGGCAGCGTGGTCACCCTCCTTGTGATGGGATCCCTCCCGGTCGTGGTGCTTTTGTCTGAGGGACAACGGTATATACCCGTGGTCTTGATGTACTGGCCGAATAATGAAAGATTCTTGTCAATCAGCATCTCCGGCTTGAGAGCGTCCTCCGGTCGACTGGAAAACACGCCGCCCACCCAAGTTAGGCGAATTTGCCCGTTGCCGTTGTGTACAACGCGGTCCTCATTGTCGTCCGCGTACAGCTGCATCATGATGCCGAGTTGCTTGAAATTGTTCAGGCAGATGCTCTGGTGCGCCTGGTTCTTGGCCTTGGCCAACGCCGGAAGCAACAGGGCCGCAAGTATGGCGATGATGGCGATCACCACCAGCAACTCGATCAAGGTAAACCCGCTCGTTCTTTTTTTGTTTATCATCATTTTAATCTCCTG
>CAYWMH010000015.1:0-8568 GCA_964459315.1 uncultured Verrucomicrobiota bacterium | reverse complement strand
CCCCGGCCTTGTCAAAAGTCAGTCGCAGATACCGGTCGCGCAACCGGTGGATTTCCGCCGGCTCCAGCGGCAAGACGCCCAATGTCGCCCGCCGATAGCCAGCACCAGTCAGTGTGCGGCCCGCAGAGGCACCGGAGTTTGTAATCCATTCCACCCGGCGCAAGCCACCCGCGAGTTTTGCCTCGGTTGTAGGCCGGCCAAGTTCTGCCACGGCCTGCTCGTAACTGTACTGGCCAATGCGCCCGTCCCAGTCGACCTGCTGTAGTGCCTGACATCCGGCCCCGATCAGGCCAATGACCGCACCACAAATTAGCCAGACTTTTTGGAGGGCCAACGGCGTCACGAACGGGGAATCTACCCCTTCCCGGCCGGTTTGCAACCCGTAAAAAACGGTTGAATTGCCTTTAATTTTGGCCGCTGCGCTGCATCACTTGGCCAAGCGCCCACTGGGCATGCTCGGCAATCAACGGCTCGGGGTCGCCGGCGGCGCGCTCGAGCGGCGGGATCGCCTTGGCGTCACCGATGTTGCCCAGCGCCACGCAGACGTTTCGCAGCACGCCCCGTCGCTTGGTACGTTGCATCGGAGTGCCGCGAAACTTGGCGCGGAAACCGTCGTCGTCCAGCGCCAGCAACCCGATGAGATCGGCTTGGCCAAGGTCATCACGCCGGTGCGATGCCATTAAGCGGCCCTCGCCAGCGAATCGGTTCCACGGGCAAACCTCGAGACAGTCGTCGCAGCCGTAAATGCGGTTGCCGATCGCGGAGCGGTATTCCTCCGGGATCGAGCCTTTCAACTCGATGGTCAGGTAGGAGATGCAGCGGCGGGCGTCGAGCTGGAACGGCGCGGTGATCGCCCTGGTCGGGCAAACGTCGATGCATCGGGTGCACTTGCCGCAATGATTTCGCTCCGGCTCGTCCGGCTCCAACTCGGCGGTGGTGAGGATCTCGGAGATGAAAAACCAGTTACCAAGCCGACGGCTGATGAGGTTGGTGTGTTTGCCGATGAAGCCGAGGCCAGCGCGTTGGCCAAGGTCGCGCTCGAGCACCGGGCCGGTGTCCACGTACCAAAGCGAGCGGGCACCCTCGCCGGCGAGCGACTGGACGCGCACGGTCAATTGGCCAAGCGCCTGGCCAAGCGCGTCGTGGTAATCGGCGTACCGGGCGTACCGGGCGATGACACCTTGGCCCGGCCTGGCCTGCGCGCCGTCGCCGCTATCGTAACTCGCCGCCAGCGTGATGACGGATCGTGTGCCACCGAGGACGCTTTGCGGATCGATGCGCTTGACGGCATTGCGCTCCATCCAGCCCATGGTGCCGTGGCGTTTGCCCTCGAGCCACTCGAGGAACCGTGCCGCGCTCTCCGGCGGTTCGGCGGTGGTGAAGCGGCAGTCGTCGAAACCCAGCTCAAGCGCATGCTGGCGAATGGCCGCCTTCATGGCGCCTTGGCTGTCGCCTTGCCGAACTGGCCAAGAATAAGGTTGGCGACATCCTTCGCGGAACGGTACTCGGTGTTAATGAGCATGTCGGAACGGCTGTACGCCGGTTTGCGTTCCTCGAGCAGGTCGATGATCCGCTGCTTGGGGTCGTCGGTGTTGAGCAGCGGCCGGTGCGACTGCCCTTTGACGCGACGCCAGATCGATTCCGGCGAGGCCCATAGGCAGAACACCATCGCGTATTGCTTCATGGTGTCCATGTTTTCGGCGTCCACCAACAGGCCGCCGCCGGTTGCGATGACCGTGTTTTCACGCTCCGCCAGGCGCGTGACCACCTCGCGCTCGTATCGGCGAAATGTCGCCTCACCATGCTCCTCGAAAATTCGGGGGATGCTCATGCCGACATGCTCCTCGATGAATTGGTCGGTATCGAGAAACTCGAAACCGGCAGCTCGCGCAACCACCCGGCCCACTGCCGTCTTGCCGCATCCCATGAAGCCAGTCAATGCGATGTTTTGAATATTTCGATTCGCATCCACGCGACGAACCTACAACAATCAGAATTTGGTTGCCCGACTTTTCACCCGAAACTCGACCCGTCCACTCCCCTGCCGTACGCTGGCGGCACGTGAACCATTGGTCATCAACTCTCCTCTGTCTAAGTGCCGGACTGGCAGGCCTGCAAGCCGCCAAGCCGTCAGCGGATGAGTTTTACCGGCGCGACACGGTGCAGACGATCCACCTCAACATCAGCAAGGGGAACCTGCAAAAAATGCACGACGCCCTGCCGGAGCGCATCTACGTGCCGGGCACCTTTCGCTGGGGAGATGTGAAACTGAAAAACGTCGGCATCCGCTACAAAGGCAACAGTTCATCCCGGCCGAAGCAACGGCACAAGCGCAGTTTTCTCATCAAGGTCAACGAGTTTGAAAAAGGCACACGCTTTCTCGGGCTGCGCCGCATCGCTTTGGACAACGGCGTGCAGTTCGGCAGCCTGTTCAGTGAACCCATCATCACGGACATCCTCCGGGGCGAGGGCATCCCGGCATCGCGCCACAACTATGCGCGTGTTTTTCTCAACGACAAATTCATCGGCGTGTACGGAAACGTCGAGCGCATCGACGAGTCGTTCGTCGAGACACACTTCCCCGGTAAAAAGGGGCCGCTCTACAAGGTGCACATGCCCGGCCCCGGTGCCATGCTGAATTACGCCGGCGACGATGTAAACGAATACAAAAAAGCCTTCGAGCCAAAGACCGATGCCGCCGACAAAAAGTACGACAAGCTCATCGAACTTTTCCGAAACATCGAGCTTAGCCTCAAAACAAAGGACGCCACTCCACTCGAGCAACAGCTTCGGATGGATGAGTTTTTGAAGACCACCGCCATCATGTTGTTTGCCGGCTGCTTCGACCAACTCACCGGCTGGAATCCGCACAACTACTATCTTTATCAACATCAGGACACCGGCAGGTGGAGTTACATTCCGTGGGATCTCGACGTCGGTTTTGCCGACCGTGCCTTTGGGCGGCTGCCTGTTCTCGAGGGCTGGAACGCCGCCTGGCCGGTTCCCGGCGGCCCGCCCAAGCCGATCCTCGAGGCCATCGTAACCCAGCCGGAGTTGCTCAAGCGATACCGCGCCATCGCCGATGGCATTCTGGAAAAACATTTCGAGCCGAAGAAACTGCACCGGCAGTTCGACTCACTGCACGACCTCATCCAGGACGACCTCGCCGAGGATCCCTTCCGCAGCCGACGCATCACCAACCCGGACGACAAGGGCTACGAGGATATCCTCAACAAACTCAAGCAGTTCACCACCAAGCGGTATCAACTGGCGCGCCGCCAACTTGACCAGCCCGGCGGACGACCCAAGCCGCATCTCGGTTACCGGCCCAAAAACCATCGTGACCCGGCTCCGGGCAACGCCTCCAACGGCCCGACCGGGCTGAAAGCCGTTTCCGTCTCCCACAACACAGTCAGGCTTCAATGGAATGACATCGCGGAAAACGAGGCCGGACACGTCGTTCAACGCGCTAGCCATGAGACCAACTGGAAGTTTCGCAACCACATCCCCCGCCCCGGCCGGAGCGAGACTCAGGCCGTCGATGATCGCGTCGGCCCCGGGCAGACGTACCGCTACCGCGTCTACGCAGTGTTTCAGTCCCCGCGCGGCATGGCCGGCTCCAAGCCCTCCAACGAGGTAAAGGTCTCCACAAAAAAAAAGGGCGACCAATGATCCCGCGAAAACTCGACCCTCCCCATGGACGGTCTTAGACTGCGCCCGTGTTTAGGCCGTGCATCGACCTGCATGAAGGCAGGGTGAAACAGATCGTCGGGGGCTCGATCGACGACAGCCAACCCGACTCACTGAAGACCAACTTCGTCTCCGAGAAATCACCCGCCTGGTTTGCCGAATTATATCGGCATGACAGCCTCACGGGTGGCCACATCATCAAGCTTGGCCACGGAAACGACGAGGCCGCCCGCGAGGCGCTCGCCGCCTGGCCGGGTGGCCTACAAATTGGTGGCGGCATCACGGCTGACAACGCCGCCGGGTGGATCGACTCCGGGGCATCGCACGTCATCGTCACCTCGTGGCTGTTCCGCGACGGCCAACTCGATGAGGACCGGATCCGGCCGCTTGGCCACGCGCTTGGCCAAGCGCGGATCGTCATCGACCTCAGTTGCCGCAAGCGCGACGGCGACTACTTCGTCGTCACCGACCGCTGGCAAACCTTCACCGATCTTCGCATCAACGCCGATACGCTTGGCCGCCTGGCCAAACGTTGCGATGAGTTCCTGATTCATGGCGTCGATGTCGAGGGGATTGGCCAGGGGATCGACGAGGCACTCGTCCAACTCATCGCTGAGCACAGCCCTATCCCCGCCACCTACGCAGGCGGCGCGCGCTCGATGGACGACCTGCGCCGCGTGACCGCGCTTGGCCAAGGGCAGGTGCACCTCACGCTCGGCTCCGCGCTCGACCTGTTCGGCGGAGCCGGCGTGCGGTACGAGGAAGCGGTTGCCTTCAACCGGGAACAGGGCGAATACTAAAAAAACCCCGCTTGGCCAAGCGGGGTTTTTGGTTAAATTGAGTGCAGCCCTTACTTCGTGCTGAACTTGTGAATGGTGGTCTGCTTGTACTTTTCCCTCGGACGCAACACCGTGCTTGGGAACTGCGGCTGATTGATTGAGTCCGGGTAATGCTGGGTCTCCAGGCAAAACGCGTTGCGGAACTCGTACTTCCAGCCGCCCTTGCCCACCTCGGAGCCGTCCAGATAGTTGCCAGTGTAAAACTGGATGCCCGGCTCGGTTGTGAAAATCTCCAGCACACGTCCCGACCCACCTTCCTCGACACGGGCCGCGAGGCGCAGCTTGCCGAATTCGGTTTTGTTGAGGCAATAGTTGTGATCGTACCCGCCCGGGTCACCGGTCAGCTTGGCTATCCGCGCACCTATCTTGGTCGGCTTGAGAAAACTCATCACGTCGTCGACCTTCAGGATTTCGCCGGTTGGGATGCCGGTGTTATCGACAGGGGTGTAGTGATCGGCATTCAGATGCAGCAGGTGGTCGAGGATCGTGCCATTGCCCGCCAGATTCCAGTAGGCGTGGTTGGTGAGATTCACCGGGGTGGCCTTGTCGGTGGTGGCGAGGTAGTCGATCCGCAGTTCGTTGTCGTCGGTGAGCGTGTAGGTCACCTTCATCTTGAGTGCACCGGGATAACCCTCGTCGCCGTCCGGGCTCGTGTGGCTGAAAGCCACCGCCTGACCGTTCTTGCTGCGCACGACGCGCGCGGACCAGACCTTTTTGTCGATGCCGATGTTGCCACCGTGCAGGTGATTGGGATCGTTGTTCGTGGCCAGCGTGTACTCCTTGCCGCCGAGCGTGAACTTGCCCTTGGCGATGCGGTTGGCCACACGCCCAGTGGTCACGCCGAGGTAGGAGTGCCCGTCGAGATAATCCTCCAGCTTGTCGTGCCCGAGGACCACGTCACCAAGCTTGCCGTTCTTGTCCGGCACATGCATCTCGGTAAGCATCGCGCCGTAGGTGATGATCTTTGCCTTCAACCCATTTTTGTTGGTCAGGGTGTAGGCCTCGACTGATTTGCCGTCACTGATTTTTCCGAATGCTTCCTTTTTCACGGAACCTTTCTTTTTCTTTTTCGCGGCGACTGCTGATGGCTCGCTCGCCGCCCCCGCGAGGAGCATCCCGGCCGCCACAAATGCCATTGTATTTTTCATGTTAACTTTTCAAAGTCGTCCAAGCGTAGCCTGGTGTGGAACACCGCAAAATTCTATCGAGCAGCCCGTGCCATGTCAACGCCGTTGACAGCATGGGTGGCCACGCTTTACCAAGCTCGGCCAAGCGGGGTAGAAAAAAACGGGAGCCGGCTTCGGCTCCCGTTGGGTGAATTGTTTGTGCGCCTGAATTTAGGTCAGGGTGATTTGGTCACCGGCCTTGAGGGTGACGATGGCCTTTTTCCAGCGCGGGGTGCGGCCCTCGTGACGGGTGCGTTTGCGGCGCAGGCGGCCGCCCACATTCATGGTGTTCACACGGTCGACCTTGACCTTGAACAAAATCTCCACGGCGCGTCGAATGTCGTTCTTGTCAGCGCGGGTGTCGGCGACAAGGTGCACCTGCTGGCGGGTTTCGCGCCCAAGGCGCTCGGCGGCCGCGTCGTTGTATTCCTGCACGGCCATGACCTTCTCGGTCAAGCGTACGGTCTTGATGACATCAAAGGGGCTCATGCTGCTTTACTGGTCGAGGCGTTGTTCAAACTTCCCGTAGGCATCGCGCGTGAACACCAGGACATCGGGCCAGAGGATGTCGTAGGTGGTCAGCGTGTCGCTCGTGGTGGAGCGGACGCGCTCGATGTTGCGGGCGGACAGGGCGATGTTGCCGTCGGCCTCGGCGGTGACCAGCACGGCGCTCTTGTACTGCGCCTTGGCCGGTTTTTTGGCATCGATGCCCAGCGCGTTGAGGGTCTTGGCCAATTGCGCGGTGGCCGGCTTGTCGAGGTTCAGGCCGTCGAGGATCACAACCTGGCCGTCCTTGACGCGCTCGGTGAACGCCTTACGCAAGGCGAGGTCGCGCACCTTCTTGTTGAGTTTCTTGATGTAGACGCGGGGCTTCGGACCGTGGGCCACGCCGCCCCCGCGCCAGATGGGGTTGCGCTTGTATCCGACGCGGGCACGGCCAGTGCCTTTCTGCCGCCACGGCTTGGCCCCGGTGCCGGCGACCTCGGCCACGGTCTTGGCGGAGGCGTTGCCGGCACGCTGCGCGGCGTTGTAGGCGACGACTGCCTCGTGAACCGCCTGTTGGCCCTTGTCGTCGTCCAAACGCGTGAAACTCGCCTTCAGTTCGCCCTGGTCCACGCCGCTGGTGTCCTTGATTGCTACTTTCATTTTTTAGATTCTCCGCAGCCGTTACTTGGTTTTTTTCGGCTTTTTCTTGGCCTCACGAATGACGACATAGTCGCCGTTGGCACCGGGGATGGCGCCCTTGACCAGCAGCAGGTTGTCGTCGGAGTGCACCTGAACGATCTGGAGATTCTGAACCGTGCGACTAGCCTGACCCATGTGGCCGGGCATCTGCTTGCCCTTGATAACGTAACCTGGCGTGGAGCCTGCCCCGATGGCACCAGGCCGGCGGCGCCAACCGCCGGAACCGTGCGAGGCTCGCCCACCACCAAAGTTCCACCGCTTGACGACACCCTGAAAGCCGCGGCCCTTAGTCTTAGCAATCACGTCGATGAAATCGCCGGCCTCGAACACGTCAGCCCCGATCGTGTCTCCGGGATTGACGTCGAGGGAGAAGTCACGAAATTCCTTGATGCGCCGGATCGGCGTGATGGCGCGCTCGTCCCACGCCTTGCGGTTGGCTAAGCGCTCCTTACCCTTGACGGTGCGACCCGGGGAGCGCGACGTGAAGTTTTCATCGCCGTTATGCGCCTTGAGGTGGCCGCGCTTGGCCAAGCCGAGCCGCTGCTCCTTCTGCGTATCGAAGCCAAGCTGAACCGCCTCGTAGCCGTCCCGGTCGGTGGTCTTACGCTGCAACACCTGGTTCGGGCCAGCCTGCACGATGGTGACGCTCACGGATTTGCCTTCCTCGGTGTAAACCCGTGTCTGGCCCAGTTTCTTTCCCAGTAATCCAACCATGGCTGCCTAGATCTTGATGGTGATGTCGACCCCCGCGGGGAGGTTCAACTTTTTTAACTCGTCCACGGTCTTGGCCGTCGGTTCCATGATGTCGATCAACCGCTTGTGGGTTCGCTGCTCGAAGGTCTCGTGCGCCTTTTTGTCGACGTGCGGGGAGCGGCCCACGGTGAACCGCTCGATGCGCGTCGGTAGTGGGATGGGACCGGCCACCTGTGCGCCGGTGCGCTTGACGGTCTCGACAATGTCGCCGGCCGACTGGTCGATGACCCGGTGGTCGTAAGCCTTGAGACGAATTCTGATGCGGTTTTTCTGCATGACTCTATTACCTTAAGTTCTCGCCGGTTTCTTGGTGGTGCCGCTGACGATCTCCTCGGCGATGCTGGCCGGCACCTGTTCAAAACTAAACGGCTCCATGGAATAGGAGGCGCGGCCCCGGGACAGCGAACGAACCGCTGTCGCGTAGCCGAACATCTCGGCCAACGGCACCTCGCTCGTCACGGTGCAAAGCTGCTTCGCGTCGGTCTCCATGCCGAGGATTTTGCCACGGCGCCGGTTCAGATCGCCCATGACGTCGCCCTGGTACTCGTCGGGCGTGACCACCTCGACCTTCATTACCGGTTCGAGCAGAATCAGCTTGGCCTTCTTGCAGGCCTCCTTGAAGGCGAAGATGCCAGCCATCTTGAATGCCAACTCGTTGGAATCGACCTCGTGATACGAGCCGTCGACCACCTCGACCCGGACATCGACCAGCGGATAGCCCGCCAGCACACCGCCCGCGATGGCTTCACGGATGCCGGCGTCCACTGCGGAGTGGTATTCCTTCGGAATGACTCCGCCGACGATCTTGTTCTCGATCTCGACGCCCTCGCCGCGCTTGTTGGGCTCGATGTTGATGATGGCATGGCCGTACTGGCCGCGGCCGCCGGATTGGCGGACGAACTTGCCCTCGCCCTCAGCCGGAGCCGTGATGGCCT
>CAYWMH010000014.1:0-18228 GCA_964459315.1 uncultured Verrucomicrobiota bacterium | reverse complement strand
CAGTTTCACGTCTCGCCATTCGTAGCAGACCCGTCAAGGCAATGAAACGCAAAACAGCTTGCCAACGGCGCTTGGTTTCCGTCTCATCGGGCGGATGACACTCCGTACACTTTTCCGGACGACGCCTCTCACCGCGCTTGCCCTCGCCATGGCGCTTGGCCAAGCGACCGCCGCGCCGACCACGGCGCTGGTCTGTTTTGGCAGCTACTCGACCCCCGACCAGGAGAGCGTTCATCTGTTCCAACTCAACCTGAAAAGCGGTTCGTTGAAGAAACTCAGCGCCGTGGACGGCTTGAAAAACCCGTCGTTCCTCAAGATTCACCCAAGCGGTCGCTACCTGTACGCCGTCAACGAGGTCAGCACGTTCGACGGCAAGCGCAGCGGCGGCGTGACGGCTTTCGCGCTGGATGTGCCGGGCGGTAAGCTGACCCGGCTCAACCAGCAACCGTCCGGCGACACCGGCCCGTGCCACCTCACCGTCGATGCCACCGGCAAGTTTGTGCTCGTCGCCCACTACGGCGGCGGCAGCACCTCGGTGTTGCCAATCAAGCAGGACGGCACCGTCGGCGCGGTGGTGTCGCAGATCCAGCACAAGGGTTCCAGTGTCACGCCGCGCCAGAAGTCGCCACACGCCCACGCGATCCATGTCGGCCCGAACAACAAGTTCGCCTTCGCGCCCGACCTCGGTATCGACAAGGTGCTAGTGTTCAGCTTTGACGAGAAAACCGGCACCATCGCCGAGACCAAGTTCGACGGTGCCAAGCTCGAATCTGGCTCCGGGCCGCGCCACTTCGGTTTTCACCCGGGCGGCAAGTTCGCCTACGTGATCAATGAGTTGAAGCAGACCGTCACCGCCTTCCGCTACCGGGCCAAGCGCGGGCGGCTGCAGACTCTGCAGACCATCTCCACCGTGCCCCACCCGGTCGACGGCAACAGCACCGCCGAGGTGCTCGTCCACCCGAGCGGCAAGTTTCTGTACGGCTCCAACCGCGGCCATAACAGCATCGCCATCTTCCGGATTGACGAAAAGACCGGCAAGCTGACCGCACTTGGCCACGAGCCCACCCGGGGCGAAATCCCGCGCAACTTCGGCATCGACCCCACCGGCCAATTCCTGCTCGCGGCCAACCAGCGCTCGAACAACGTCGCCGTGTTCCGCATTAACAGGGACACCGGCAAACTCACGTTCACCGGCAACGAAATCAAGCTCTCCAAGCCGGTATGCGTGCGAATGAAATTGCAGAAATGAGAAATCTCGGGAACGATTTCAGTCGCGCATCGATATAACTGCTTGAAGTCCGCGACCATTGGTACAACGATCGCCCCGCCGTGAAATTAGTAGTCGGTCCGTTCGCCGCAGCCTTCATTCTGGTGGGATGTGGGGAGACACCGCAGTCTCCGGAAAAAACATCAACTGAACCGGTGGCGATCGAACCGGTGCAGTCGGCACCGCCTCCAGTTGAACCGCAGCCCATTGAACCGGTTGCAGAAGTTCAACCAAAGGCCGTTGAACAAGCTCCCGAAGAACCAATCGCCGAGGCAAATCGCGCATTGATGAACGCTGCCACAAGCGGCAATCTCGAAGCCATCGAACAGCAGTTGGCTGCAGGTGCCAATGTGAATGCGAAAGACCAGGATGGCCTGACAGCGATGGATCGATTCAAGGATGAATACACCGCAGCCCTCCTCCGCAAACACGGCGGCAAGACTAGGAGAGAACTGGAAGCGGAGGGTAACTAAACCCGCTCCCTTAACCGGCTCAACGCCGCGCAATTCCATTTCACACCGTGCTTGGTCATTTCGCCACGAAGGAATGAAAACGAACTGGCTACTACAACGACTCGCCCTTCTTTGGGTCGCCATCTGCGTCCCGGGTTGCGCCACCTGGGAGGAAAAACTGGATCAGCGGGCCAAGTGGAAAAAATTCCGCGAGGAAAGCCACCAGCCGCCCACCCTGCCGTTCCGGAAGTGGCCCCGGGAAAAGTAAGGTGCAGCATTCCCGCCGCTTGCCAAACACGCTCGGCATCGCCATATTTACCCCGCTATGAAAAAACTTTTGACTATCCTCACTGCCTCCCTGTTTCTAATCGGCTGCAACGGTGAACACACACACGAGCATGACCATGACCACAGCCACGGTCATGGCGAAGGCGGACATCACCACGGCGAAGGGGACAGCGACGAACCACAAAAACAACAGCCTGTCCGCATGGGAACCGGCTTGATGACGTTTGACACGGTGCCCGGCTGGGGACTCACCGCGGAGGACAAATCGGCCATTGGCCCGACACACGGCGGCGTGGTCATCGGCAGGGACGGCACGATTTACACCAGCGCCGACAAGGGGGTGATCGCTTTCTCGCCGGACGGCAGGGTCGTCCGCGAATTCCTCGGCGAGCCGTATACGAAACTGCACGACATTGAGATTCGCGACGAGGAGGGCACCGAGTACCTCTACGGCGCGCGCAATGCCAACGCGGAGGGAATCAAGTTCAACGCCGCCGACGGCCAAGTCGCGCTCCGGCTGCCCTTCCCAAAGGAGTCCGGACTGGAACTTGCCAAGTTCAGCCCAACCGCCATCACGGTGTCCAGCGACGGCCGCATTTTTCTCGCCGACGGCTACGCGAGCAACATCATCTTCATTTTCGACAAAGCCGGCAAATACCTGAAGCAGTTCGGGGCCAAGGGCAACGGGCCGCGCCAGTTCAACACCGCGCACGGCATGACGCTCGACACTCGCTACGACCCGCCTCGCCTTTTGATCTGCGACCGCAACCACCAGCCAAAAGGCCGCCTGCTCCACTACAGTCTCGACGGCGAATACATCAACGAGGTCATCGGCGGGCTGGGCATGCCGACCTCCGTTGCGGTGCAGGGCGACTATGTCTCGGTGCCGGATCTGCACGGCCGAGTGGTGATCCTCGACAAAAGCAACACCATCATGGCGGTGCTTGGGCACAACCCGGATCCCAAGCTGGGACGCAACTACGGCGTGAAGCAGGCCGACTGGATCGAGGGCGTTTTCAGCGGCACGCACGGCTCCGGCTGGGACGCCGACGGCAACCTGTACGTGCAGGACTGGAACGTGGACGGCCGCATCATGAAACTTGTCCGCGTGAAGGGGTGAGCGCCCAAGCCGCTTGGCCAAGCGTTACCGCTTGGGGATCGGCATCGGCTTGAACTCGAACGGCATCCTCTCTGGCAGCACGTTCACGCCGGTGGTGAACTTGAACGGCGCGCCGACGCGGCCGGTCGCTTGGCCAAGCCGGCCGCCTCGCCGGGTGGACGGATCACGCTGGATCGGCTCGGCGTAGGTCAGTTCCACCATGAACGCCGTCCACCCCTTCTCCGGCTCGGGCACCCTGCCGACGTATGTGCCGCGCTTCGCCGAGCGCAGCCGGGTGCTCGTCCAGGTTTTGCCGGTGGTCTCGATGCGGAAATCGCGAGTCTCCGCGTTGGTACATTGCCAAAGGAGCACTTCCTTCGGACGCACCTCGGTCGTCACCTTGATCGAGCCATCCTCCTGCACGGCCCAGTCGTACTCCGGCAGCTTGGTCTTGTTCAAAATGGCGTTGTAATAGGCGGCAAGACTGTAGACCGCGTCCGAGCCATCGAGCGAATGCCCGGCGTTGGGAACGTAGCGCAGGTGCTTTTGGCCGAGTAGATTCTTGTAATAGAATTTCCACGAGTCCGGCAGGAAAAACTGGTCGCCGCAGGCGTTGATCAGGTACTTCGGCAACGTGTATCGCTCAAGGTATTCGTACGGTTCCACAATCTTGAGCAGGCGCTCGTACTCCGGTGTCTCCTGCCACCCCATGATGCCCATCTGCGTGTAATCGCCCACCGCCGGGGCGTAAAACCCGTAGGCGCGATAATGGTGCTTGAACGAAGGGACGACGTTGAGCATGTCGATGACGATCGGCACGATCGCGACAACGCGCTTGTCCACCGCCGCCACGCTCCAGGTTGTCCAGCCGCGCTTGGAACCACCGGCCGCCACGAACTTGTCCACAACCACCCCGCCGCCCTCCGGCTTGGCCAGGAAGTCTGTGACGGTGTCCATCGCGCGCACGACCGCCTTAGTCATCGGCAGGCGGGCCGGCCAACGGTCGTCGCCGGTGCGCAGGTACTTGTCCCACGTGTAAGCGATGAGCGCATCCTCGGTGCGGTCGCGGTCTTCGCCGGCAAACCGTAGCGGCTGGTTTGGAATCATGCCCAGCCCGGTGACCACCGAGCCGGTCTTCACGGCGATGCGGGTCATGATGTCGTCGACCTCGTCCGGCGCCTCCCCGCCGTTTCTGCCGCCGCCGATCAGCATGAGGCTGGTATCATGCTTGAGCCGGTGCGGCCGGGCGATGGTCAACCAATGCTTCCACATCGTCCGATCCACATCCGCCTCGGTCAGGAATTGCTGCGAGGTCATCTCGAGGACATGCATGGTCACACCCTTCCCCTCGATGCTCGAAACCAAGCGGTACTCGTATGCCGGGTCCGGCTTGGCCACGTAACGGTCGAGCGCCGTCTCCCGCGCGGTTGCGCTTGGCCAAGCGAAGACGGCCAAAGCCATGGCGGCCATCACCCCGCCAAGTTTGCATGGAGTCTGTGTCATCATTTCAAAGAATTGTCGGGGCTTTATTTCCGAACGGCTTGCCGTCGCGCTTCCAAGACAGTTTGTTTTTCAATTTCCCGTTTTCGTAAATAGCCTCCCAACGCTGCTGCCCGGTTTCGTACCAGCCGATTTCCAGTCCCTCCTTTTTTCCCGCCCGGTAAATGGACTGCACTTGGAGTTGGCCGTTGGAAAAATAAGTCAGGCTGACGCCATTCAGTTTTCCGGTTCTGAATTGTTCAACGACCCAGATGGTGCCGTCTTCAAACCAGCGCTTGAACGGCCCGTGCTCGATCCCATCGGCAAATGTCACCTGAAACGCGCGGCTCCCATCCTCCCGGTAGGTAACGAACGGGCCATGCAGCCGGCCCTCCTTGAGCGAGTAACTCTCGGACTTCTTCTTGTTGGGATGAAAGTTGACGACCTCGCCCGTGTAAGGTTTCCCTCCAACCAGGAGCAACCCATTCTCTGACTCGGTGAGCTGCGCTTCGAGAAGGGGCTTGGGCTCCAATTCCGGCAAGCCCTCCGCTTGGCCAAGCGCCTGGCCAAGCCCCAGCAGCAAGGTGCCAAGCACGGCGTGGCATTGCTGCCGGATGGAACAACCTGACTCCATGAAAGGGCGAACCATGCCAGACTTGGTCTAATCGTTCAATATTCTGGCCAAAGTTTCACCCACCAATTGCGGATTGGCCTTGCCCCGGCTGGCTTTCATGACCTGACCCTTGAGGAAGTTGATCGCGTTTTCCTTGCCGTTGCGGAAGTCGTCCGCCGGGCCGGGGTTGGCGTCGATCGCCTCGCGGCACCACTGCTCCAGTTCGCCGCTGTCGCTGACCTGGGCCAAGCCCTTGGCCTCGACGATTTCCACCGGCGAGCCACCTTTCTCGAACAGCTCCGCGAACACCTCCTGCCCACCCGTGCTGCTGATGGTGCCGGAGTCGATGGTCGCGCCCAGCTCGCGAAAGGCTTCCGGGCCGAATTTCAACTCGTCGACTGATGTGTCGCTTTCGACCAAGCGCGCCTGCAGATTGTTTATGACCCAGTTGGCGATGGCCTTGGGTTTGTCCGCCCCCTCGACCGCCTGCTCGAAAAAACCGCCGAGCGACACGTTGCCGACGAACACGTCAGCGTCCTGCGCCGGGATACCGTAATCATTCACAAACCGCTGCTTGCGGGCGAGCGGCAGTTCAACGACCTTAGAACGCACCTCGGCCAGCCATTCGTCACTGGGACGCAGCGGCATGAGATCCGGCTCGGGGAAGTAGCGATAATCGTGGGCGTGCTCCTTCGTGCGCATGCTCTCGGTGATGCCGGCGACGTCGTCCCACCGGCGCGTCTCCTGCACTAGCGTCCCACCAGCCTCGAGAGTCTCGATCTGCCTTGGCACCTCGTAGTTGATTGCACGCCGCACGCCACTGAAGGTGTTCATGTTTTTGATCTCCACCTTTACGCCGAGTGCCTCGACGCCTCTCGGGCGCACACTGATGTTGACGTCGCAGCGCACCCTGCCCTTCTCCATGTCGCAGTCGCTGACGCCGCCGTAAATCAGGATCTCCTTGAGCGCGTTGAGATATTCGTAAGCCTTGTCGGCGCTGTTCAGGTCCGGCTCGGAGACGATCTCGAGCAGCGGCACGCCGGCGCGGTTAAAATCGACACCGCTGTGCTGGTCGAAATGGTTGTTCTTGCCGACGTCCTCCTCTAGGTGCGCCCGTGTGATTCTCACCCGCTCGATGCCGCCGCCAAACTCAAAGTCCACATGCCCGGTCGTCGTCGATGGGTAGTCGAACTGCGTGATCTGGTAATCCTTGCAGACGTCAGGATAAAAATAGTTTTTACGGTCGAACTTGGCGAAGCCCGGCACTTCGCAGTGGAGCAGGTAGCCGGTCAGCGCGGTGAGTTGCAGCGCTCGCTCGTTGGGCACCGGCAACACGCCCGGCATACCGAGACAGACCGGACAGACGTTAGTGTTCGGCTCCGCGCCGAATTCGTTTGCACAGCCACAGAACATCTTCGACTTGGTCTTGAGCTGGCAATGGGTTTCCAACCCGATGACGGCCTCGTATTTCATCAGAGCGCTGGCCTTTCGTTGTGCCACGGCGTGGCCTGTTCGTAGGCATGGGCAATGCGAAGCAACTCGCTCTCGCCAAATGGCTTACCGAGTAGCTGTAGGCCTATCGGCAGATTCGGATCGCTCGTGAACCCGCACGGCAAACTAATCCCGCACGTGCCCGACAAATTGCACGAGATCGTGAAAATATCGGACAAATACATTTGCAGCGGGTCATCGGTTTTTTCGCCAGCCTTGAACGCCGGGGTCGGCATGGTCGGCGTGATTAATGCGTCCACCGTCTCGAACGCCTGCTCGAAGTCGCGCTTGATGAGCGTCCGCACTTTTTGCGCCCGCAAATAATAGGCATCGTAATAGCCGCTACTCAGCACGTAGGTGCCGAGGATGATGCGCCGCTTGACCTCCTCTCCGAAGCCCTGCCCGCGAGTGTTGCAGTAGAGTGAAAAGGGGTCATCGCCGTCGACGCGTTTGCCGTAGCGTATGCCGTCGAAACGCGCCAGATTCGCGCTGGCCTCGGCGGTGGCCACGATGTAATAGGTCGCCACTCCATACTCGGTGTGTGGCATGCCGACCTCGCGGATCTCCGCGCCGAGACCCTCGCACTGTTTCACCGCCGCGTCGAATGCCGCGCGTACTTCCGGGTCGATGCCGTCGGCGAGGTATTCCGTCGGCAGGCCAAGCTTGACCCCCTTCAGGTCGCCGCCAAGCCCGGCGGCGTAGTCCGGCACTTCCGCCGGGACGCTAGTCGAGTCGCGCGGATCGTGGCCGGCCATCGCACCGAGCAGCATCGCCGAGTCACGCACGTCCCTGGCCATCGGGCCAACCTGGTCGAGCGACGAGGCGAACGCCACTACGCCGTAACGCGACACGCGCCCGTACGTCGGCTTGAGCCCGACGCAGCCGCACAGCGACGCCGGTTGGCGGAGCGAGCCACCGGTGTCGGTGCCGATGCTGGCGAAACATTCCTGCGCCGCGACTGCAGCCGCGCTACCCCCGCTTGAGCCGCCCGGCACGCGCTCCAAGTCCCACGGGTTGTGGCTGCGCCCGAACGCCGAGTTTTCCGTCGAGCTGCCCATTGCAAATTCGTCCATGTTTACCCGGCCAAACAGCACCGCGCCGGCGTCGCGAAGCTTGCGTACCACCGTGGCATCGTACGGCGAGCGGAAGTCGCCGAGGATTTTCGACGAGCAATTGACCGGCTGACCCTTGGCGCAAAAAATATCCTTGAGCGAAATCGGCACGCCGAGCAGCGGCTTGGCGGGGTGGGTGTCGCCCTTGGCCAAGCGCTCATCGGCGGCGTCCGCTTGGCCAAGCGCATCGTCGCGGTCAAGGCTGATGAAGGCGTTGACCCGGTCGTCGACGGCGTCGATGCGGTCGAGGCAGGCCTGCATCGCCTCGCGCGCAGAAACCTCGCCGGCCGCGAGCTTGGCCGTGAGGGCGGACAGGGTGAGTTCGTGCAACATCACTCGACGATCTTCGGCACGATGAACAGGCCGTTGGCCTGCTTGGGCGCGTTGGCCAAGGCCTCTTCGTTGGTGATGGATGGCCGCACCTCGTCGGCGCGGAGGACGTTGGCCAACGGCACGGCGTGGGCCATCGGCTCGACCCCGTCGACGTCGAGCTCTTCCAATTTTTTCACGTAGCCGAGGATGTCGCCAAGTTGGGTGCCAAGCTTGGTCTCCTCCTCCGGCGACAGGGTGATCCGCGCCAGGTTGGCAACGTACCGGATGTCAAAATCGTTCTCGGCCATGGGACGGTCCGGGTTACTCCTCCTCAAAATTGCGATTGACGAGTTCCTCCAGCTCATTGAGTGCCTCGGCGGCGTCGCTGCCTTTAGCCGTGACGGTGAGGGTCGTGCCTGGGCCGGCGGCCAGCATCATCAGGCCCATGATGCTTTTGCCGTTGATCTCCTCTCCGTCCTTTTCAACGAGTATCTCGCTCTCGAAACCGGTTGCCTTCTTGACGAACATCGACGCCGGGCGGGCGTGGAGGCCAAGCTGATTTTGCACCACCACCTCCCTGCTGACGCTTGACTCGTTGTTTTTCTTGCTGCTCATCCGGTAAAAAAGCGGCGCATTCTTGCTTGTGAACGGCGGTTTGGCCAACTTTTTTGCTTTTCGGAGCCGGAATGGGTTTTTCTGAATTGACGCTGGGCCATTCTTTGGCAGCATTGACGCCCGTGCAAGGAGGCGCGTTTGCTTTGAACAATAACTGGGTTTCTGAACTCCAAGATCAATTATGATTTGTAACCTCAAATATGCGACTGGGCTGGCGGGGGCAGCCGCGTTTCTGGCCCTGCCCAGCTCTGCGGTCCCACAGGAAACCGACGGCAAGCCGGTTCAGCCCGCACCGACGGAAACAGCGGCCAAGACGGTGGACATTGACGTAGCCTCCACCCTCCAGCAGGCCGGCATGTACGGCAGCGAGATGATCGCCGAGAAAATGCCGGTCGCCGGCGTGCACGCCTCGACCATCGCGGAGATCGAGGGCGGCATCGTGACCGCCTGGTTCGGAGGTGCGGACGAAGGAGCTTACGACGTGGTCATCTGGACCTCCCGCAACGAGGGCAGCGGCTGGTCCGCCCCCAAGCCGACCGCCGACGGCGTCGACACCGCCAAGCGCATCCAATACCCGTGCTGGAACCCGGTGTTGTTTCGGCAGTCCAGTGGCACGCTGCTGCTCTTTTACAAGGTCGGCCCCAACCCGACACAATGGTGGGGTATGATGAAAAAGTCGAATGATAACGGATTGACCTGGGACAAGCCGATCCGCCTGCCCAAAGGCTACGTCGGCCCGGTGAAAAACAAGCCGATCGAGTTGGCCAACGGCACCCTGCTTTGCGGCTCCAGCCTCGAGGACGCCGGCTGGCGTGTCCAGATGGAGCGCTACGTGCAGAACCGGTACTGGAACAAGACCAAGCCGCTCAACTCCCCGCTCGACTTTGCCGCCATCCAGCCCACCCTGCTCGCCTACCCGGACGGCTCGATCCAGGCACTTTGCCGCACCAAGTCCGGCCGGCTCACCGACTGCTGGTCGACCGACAACGGTCAGAAATGGACACGCATGAAACGCACCCAACTGCCCAACCCCAACGCCGGAGCCGATGGCACCGTGCTGGCCGACGGCCGCGCCCTGCTCGTCTACAACCACACCCGGCGCGGACGCTCGCCGCTCAACGTCTCCGTCTCGCGGGACGGCAGGGCGTGGGAAGCCGCCCTCGTGCTGGAGAACCAGCCGGGCGAATACTCCTACCCGGCCGTCATCCAGACCAGCGACGGCAATGTGCATGTCACCTACACGCACAACCGCACCAACATCAAGCACGTCGTCATCGACCCTGCCAAGCTCGCCACCCGGCCGATTGTCGAGGGCCAGTGGCCGCAGTAGGACCGCGATTGGACAGGCGCACCCAATCACGGTCTCATGCCAGACAAAACCGCCAGCCCAACCCCCGAGCCGCTTTGGGACAAGGCCGCCAGGCATCTGGATGCCAACGAGAATGACGCAGCGCAACAATGCCTGCTGCACTGGACGCTACTGCTCGATGCGGGAGCCAGGGCCAGCTGGCTCGACCGTCTGCCGCCGAGACCCTCTCCGCCAACCCGGATGACACCGCCCTGACCTGGATCTCCATCGGACGTGCCTGGCTGGAGCGGGAGGAGCCGGACTGGGCGCACGCCTGCCTCGAGAATGCCGCCGCCGCACCGGAAAACGACGCAGTGCACCACGAGCTTGGCCTCTCGTGGCATCGAAAAAACGGGCTTGGCCAAGCTCAACCTAGCGGGGGCTGAGGCGTTTTTCTCCAGCGTGATCGAGCGCCACCCTGAAGACGCCGCCGCCCGGCGCAACCGCGCCCAAGTGCGACTGTTGCAGGGGCAGTTCCAGCAGGGCTGGATCGATTTCGAGTACCGGTTTCAAACCGGCACTCGCGAACATTACCCACCCGGCACCCTTTGGAGAGGCGAACCGATCGCCGAGAAAAAACTGCTCGTCCACTTCGAGTAGGGCCTCGGCGACACGATCATGTTCAGCCGGTTCCTGCCTCAGGTGCGGTCGCTCTGCGGCGAACTCATTTTTGAATGCCAACCGGCGCTGATCACCCTCCTAGGCCAATCGTTCCCGAAAATCGAAATCGTCGCTGAGGGGGACGCGTCTGGCGACTTCGACATCCACCTGCCGCTGCTCTCGCTCGGGAGAGGCTTGGCCTGGACGAATCCAACCTGCTCGGCGATCGACCTTATCTCACTCCCAACGACCCCGCCACCCTGCCCGACTCTGGTCGACTCCGGCTCGGAGTTGCTTGGGCAGGAAATCCCCACCACAAAAAAGACGCCTCCCGCTCCATCGCCTGGGAATCGTTCGCCGCACTCATCGGGGTGGACGGCGTCGATTATTTCAGCCTGCAAGTCGGGCTAAGGGCGGACGACTGCCGCGACTCCGGTGTCATTTCGCTCGACGGCCAATTGAGTGATTGCGCCGCGACGGCCGCTACGTTTGCGGCGGCACGTCCATGCGGAAGTCCGGGATGCGCGTGATCACGCTCCGGCCGTTCTGATCCAAACCGATGTAACTGCCGGTCGCCACTGCCCAGTCGCCGGCGAACAGGTGAAAGCTGTGGTAGTCGAACGACTCGCCGGGGGCCAACTCCGGGAACATCCCCACGACGCCGTCGCCCTCGACCACCGTCTTGTTGCCATCGGCCTCGTGCACCACCCACTTGCGGCCCTTGATGGTAACGGTGCTGTCGGAGTCGTTGCGGATGGTGATGAAGTAGGCGAAGCAGTGCGGCCGATCCTCCGGTGTGGCCATGTCCGGCTGGTGCACCACCCGGTCCACGACCACGTGCAATCCGTCCAGTTCAACCATCTCCACCACCGGAGTGATCCCGCCAGTCAGTACGGTGCGGCGCCGGCCACGCGCAGTTTCAACTCAATCTCGTCGGACACCTTCTCCTCATTGTTGCCGGCGTTGATCCCGTAATCCGAACGCTTGATGGTGAAGTCGGCCCGCAGCACAAGCAGATCCCCTGGCACGCGGTTGCGTTTGGCCAACAGGCCCTTGAGGAAGGTCAATCGAACTGGCACGATCACCTTCCGCGTCACGCCCCGGACGGTCAACTTGCCGGCCGCAGTCGCGGTCGTGGTGGTCCCGCTGGTCTTGGTTTTCGTCAATTTCTCGGCGACAAACTCGATGGTCGGGAATTTCGACACGTGCATCCACTTCTTGCCCAGCATGTGATCCTTCATCACCGGGTTGTCCACGTGCAGCGAGGAGGTCGCAAGCACGATTTTGCCGGTGGTCGCCCCCGGCTTGGCCGGGTCAAACGACACCGTGCCGCTGACCCCGGTGGCCGTGCCGTTGATCGACTCCAGCGGAGCGTCCAGCAGGAACACCACGTTATTCACTTTCTTCGGATCCTTGAAATCAAACTGGATCGGATCCGCACAGGACACACCCGGCGCAGCCGTCAAGGCCAGTGCCCATGCCAACAAGGTTTTTTGGGAATGATTCATGATGATGTCGTTGTTGTCCCGGTGCCGCTCTGCTCGTCCGCGCGAAAGGCCAGTGAAAGGCCGAACAGCCCGCCGCTGACCGCCAAGGTGGCTGCGAACATTTCCACCCCGAACACGTATCGATTTTCGCTCACGGGATACTTGAGTCCGGTGACCTCGTCGATCTCCGTCCGGGTGACGGTAGTCTTCGACCAGCCCAGGTGCAACCCGCCAGCCAGCCAAAAAAGCAGGCCGGCAGAGCCGACCCCCAACGCAGCCAATCGCAAAGCCAAGCGCACGCGCCGACAAAATAGGGAAAGCCGGCCCGGCAGGCAAACCAACAATGCAGGGGTTCGGGGTTTTCTCCGCACCGTTGAGTCTGTAAGGTCGGCGCATGCGTGACACCGCAACCCGATTCGCACCGGCCGCCCTGCTTGGCCAAGCGCTTGGCCTGCTCTCCGCCATTCTGCTGCCGCTTGGCCAAGCGGCAGCGGACGAGGAGCCGTTCAAGAACGTCGTCCTCATCCTGAGCGACGACCACCGGTACGATTTTCTCGGCTTCCATCGCGACGGTCCAGAATTTCTCGAGACGCCGAACCTCGACCGCATGGCCAGCCAGGGGGCGCACCTGGCAAACGCCTTCGTCACCACGTCGCTCTGTTCGCCCAGCCGCGCCACCATTCTCACCGGCCAATACATGCACCGGCACAAGGTGGTCGACAACCAACGCGCCGTGCCGGAAGGCACACGGTTCTTCCCAGAGTACCTGCAGGCCGCCGGTATCCGCACCGCCTATGTCGGCAAGTGGCATATGGGTCACGACGACGACTCGCCGCGCAAGGGCTTCGATCATTGGGCCAGTTTCAAGGGCCAAGGCGTCTACTTTGACCCCGAGTTCAACATCAATGGCAAACGAAAAAAGTTCGACGGCTACAACGCCGATGTCACTGCCGACCTTGCGCTCGACTACCTGAAGCAAACTGCAGGGAAACGGTTCTTTCTGCAGGTCGGCTTCAAGGCGGTGCATTACCCGTTCCAACCGGCCAAGCGGCATCACGGGCGATACGAAAAGTTCGACGTGCCCCGCCCGCAAACCATGTCGCTGACCGAGCGCAATTACGAGACGCAGCCGAACTGGGTGCGCGAACGCCGTTACGGCATCCACGGGATCGACCACATGGAGACCGGCCCGCTGGACAACGACCCGGTGCCGTCACTGCCCGGGCTGTACCGGCGCTTTGCCGAAACGGTGCACGGGCTGGACGAGAACGTCGGCCGCATTCTGGATTACCTCGACGCGTCCGGCTTGGCCAAGGACACGCTCGTGCTATACCTCGGGGACAACGGCTTCGCGCTGGGTGAGCACGGTTTTTACGACAAGCGCGATGCCTTTGAGGAGTCGATCCGCATCCCGATGCTCGCCTACGCGCCTGGCCGGATCCAACCCGGCACGACCATTGGCCAAATGGCGCTCAACCTCGACGTCGCGCAGACGGTGTTGCAAGGCATGGGGGTCGCCCAGCCAAGCGGCACGCCGGAGATGTCCGGCCGCTCGCTGTTACCGTTACTGCTTGGCCAAGCGGCGGATGGGTGGCGCGAGCATTTCCTATACGAATACCATTGGGAATGGAATTTCCCCGCCACGCCGACGACCTTGGCCATTCGCACCGACCGGTACAAATACGTCTATTATCATGGAGTTTGGGATAAAAACGGACTGTACGACCTCGAGACCGACCCGCACGAACGGCACAATCTCATCCGGGTCCCGGCCTTCGCTGAGCGGGCCGGGCAGTTGAAAGAACAACTGTTTGCTGAACTGGGCGAGGCCGGCGGCTTAACCATGCCCATCCGCCCGCCCAAGGGCGTCCAGTTCTACGACCGCAAGCTCCGGCGTTGACCCGGCGCTTGGCTTTCATAAACTCCCCGATCCGATTTGAACCATGAGCAACGACTCCAAAACAAACGTCTTCCCGCCAAGCGCCGAGAGCTCTGCCAACGCGCACATCTCCTCCCTTGAGCAGTACCGCGAGATTTACGACCGCTCGATCAAAGACCCGGACGCCTTTTGGACTGAACACGCCGAGCGTTTGCACTGGAACAAGAAATGGCACACGCTGTGTGAGTCGGATTACTCGAAGGCGGAGATCCAATGGTTCATCGGTGGCAAGCTCAACGCCTGCTACAACTGCGTCGACCGCCACGTGGACGATGGCCACGGCGATGACACCGCTCTCATTTGGGAAGGGAACGATCCGAACGAAAGCCGCACCTACACCTACGCTCAGTTGCAGATCGAGGTGCAAAAGGCTGCCAATGCGCTGAAGGATTTGGGCATCGAAAAAGGGGATCGCGTCTGCATCTATATGCAGATGATCCCGGAGCTAACCATCGCCATGCTTGCCTGTGCGCGAATCGGCGCGGTGCACTCGATCGTGTTCGGCGCATTCAGCGCGGACAGCCTCGTCACCCGCATCAACGACTCCGAGTGTAAAGCCATCATCACGCAGGACACCGGTGTGCGCGGCACCAAACTCGATATCCCAATGAAGGCCAACGCCGACAAGGCTGTCGAGAGTACGCCGTCGATCAAGAAGATCCTCGTCGTCCAGCGCACCGGCAGCGAGGTTGACATGACCGACGGCCGCGACGTCTGGTGGCACGAGGCCTGCGAAGTAGCCGACCCAGTCTGCCCGGCTGAGCCGATGGACGCCGAGGATCCGCTTTTCATCCTGTACACCTCCGGCAGCACCGGTAAACCTAAGGGCGTTCTGCACACCACCGGCGGCTACCTCACCTACGCCGCCACGACGCACCACTACATTTTCGACTACCACCCCGGCGACGTCTACTGGTGCACGGCCGATATCGGCTGGATTACCGGCCATAGCTACATCGTCTACGGGCCGATGGCCAATCGCGCCATCACGATGATGTACGAGGGCGTTCCGAACTATCCGGACTTCGGCCGTTTTTGGGAGATCGTGGCCAAGCACAAGGTGAATATATTCTACACTGCACCCACCGCCCTGCGCGCGCTGATGAAAGAGGGCGACGATTGGCCAAGCGCACACGACCTCTCCAGCCTGCGCCTGCTTGGCACCGTTGGCGAGCCGATAAAGTCGCCCGAGTGGACATGGTACCACGAGGTCGTCGGCAAGGGAAAATGCCCCATCGTCGACACGTGGTGGCAAACCGAGACCGGCGGCATTCTCATTTCACCGCTGCCGGGTGCCACGCCTACCAAGCCCGGCTCAGCCACCCTGCCCTTCTTCGGTGTCAAGCCGGCGCTCGTCGATGAAGAGGGCAACATCATCGAGGGCAACGGCGTCTCCGGCAACCTCTGCATGCTTGAGACGTGGCCCGGCCAAATGCGCGGCGTGTACGGCGATCACCAGCGATTTTTTGACACCTACTTCGCACGGTTTCCGGGCAAGTACTTCAGTGGCGACGGCTGCCGTCGCGACGAGGATGGCTACTACTGGATCACCGGCCGCGTTGACGATGTCATTATCGTCAGCGGCCACAACCTCGGCACCGCCGAGATCGAGGGCGCCATCGGGGGACACCCGGCCGTGGCCGAGGCGGCCGTGGTTGGATACGAGCACGACATCAAGGGCAACGCCATTTACGCCTACGTCACGCTCAAGACCGGAGAGGAAATCACCGACACGACGGCCAGCGAGATCGTGAAACAGGTTCGAGCCGACATCGGCCCACACGCTTCGCCGGAGAAAATCCAGTTCACCCCCGGTCTACCCAAGACGCGTAGCGGAAAAATCATGCGACGCATCCTGCGCAAGATCGCCGAGGGCGACACCGGCAACCTCGGCGACACCAGTACCCTCGCCGACCCCGCCGTGGTCGACTCCCTCGTCGCCGGCCGGGTCGAGTAACTTTTTATCTGCGTTCAATTTCCCGAGAGCAGTTTGCGGATGCCATTCATCAGCACTGTCTCCACCTCGGGGCCGACGTTGGAGGAGCGCGGCTGGGTCTCGTATCCGCCCTCGGAATAGGCGCGCTCGGTGCCGATGTAAAACGGCCCGTAATCGCCGTAGGCAGCCATCGCGACATTGAGTTTCGGGCGCATCCGCTTGGCGGCCAACTGGTACTCGACGAACAATTCACCCGGCATGTGCAGCACCCTCACGTCGCCAATGGCCAGTTGGGTGAGTTCGGTTTTGTGGCCGGAGCGGCTTCGCTGCATAAAGGCCAAGCGCTCCGCCGCCGGCACGGCGAGCGGCGGCACCGAGCCCTTGGCCAAATCGGCCTTTAGCTTGGCCTCGTCCAGATGTTTGGCCAACGGCAAGGCCACCGGCATGACGCTCCAGCGGAGGTCGCTTGGCTGAACGGTAAACTTGTGTGTGCTGTCGAAGGCCTGCTTCATTCCGTCCGCCAGGCGCTGGGCCAACACAAGTCGGTTTTTGTGGGAGCCGTCGTTGTATTTGCCGGCACCGATGTTGCCACCCGCGCCGTTGAAGTGAACGTGCAAAGCCGACGACACCGATTGCTGGCGCATGAAGCGCGCGATGCCGGGGAAGTCCGGGCTCGGAATGCCAACGCGGTAGTAGCTTTGCGGATGGCAAGCATAATAGCTCAGCACCGCCAGCGGCGTGTCGCCGTTCCAGAATGTCAGCATCGACAGTTCGGGATCGATCACCCCCTCCGGTTCGGCTCGCAACTTGGGATCCGTGCAACTCGTGTAACGCACGGCTCGCACCTTGCCGTCCTGCCCGAAGATGCGGCGGTTGGATGCAACCCGTTTCACCTTCGCCACGCCCCAGCCGCAATGGGTCACCGGCTTGGCCTTGGCCAGCGAGGCTTCCACCGCGGCGGCCGCCTTTGCCAAGGTCCGCCGGCAAAAATCGCCGTAAAGCCGGCCGAGGTGCCTAGCCTTGGCCTCCTTGAGCAGCCGTTCCGCAGTGAAATCGCAGGTCGGCGCATCGTGCTGGTGCAGCGAGTGCACGGCCACACGCCCGGGCGTCGTGCCGGCGGCCTTGGCCAAGCGCTCGCGAAACACGTCGTGCGCCTCGTTGGCAATACCCAGCCAGTCGACGGCGCAAAGCACGATCGGCTCCGATTGGCCAAGCAGCACGACGCCCCGGCATCGCAGCGTCATCGCGTCCAGCCGCACCACCGGGTCGTAGGCCATCATGTACCCAAGCGGCGGAGTGGCGTCGATGTCGAACGTCGCCACGCGCAGTTTCGCTTCATCCGCCGCGCTGGCATGTCCCGCCACCCAAAAAATCAACACGGCCACGGAAAGCCGAATGCTTGAAACTCGCAAACAAAAGTAACGTCGGCGCTCCGCTCTGTCGGCGAACTCCGGGGTTAAATCATTCATCGAGTATCGATGCGTTACTTGTGGCGGGCCGCCGTGGCCCCGTTACGTACCAGCATTCCGGCGATCGTTTTCCGGACGGCACGATCGTCGTCGCTGAGTTTGGGGTCGTTCTTCAGCACGATGTCCAGGGCGGTCAACCCGTCGGTACGCTTCACGTTGATGGCCGCGCCACTAGCCAAGAGCAGTTCCGCAACCGCCTGATGACCGGACGCGACAGCGCAATGCAGCGGTGTCGGCTTGAGCGGGTCGGCCGTGTCCGGCTCGTTCAGGTTGAACCCGGCGTCGATCTGCTCACGCACCACCTCAAGGTCACCGTCGCGTGCCGCATCCCAAATGGAAACCGTGGGCGGCGGCGGGGATGGCTCAGGCTGGGCGACCTCGGCCACCGGTTGAACCACCACCGGCTCAGCCGCCCGCGGTTCTACAGGCAGAGGCTGTGTCGCGGTTTCGCGGCCGCACCCGACCGCAACAATTGCAGCGAACAAGCTGAACAGTATTTTCATTATCGACTGCGCAAAACCTATCCGCCCGCCGGGAACATGCAAACTGAAATCCAGTTGCGTCGTTGGCCAAGCGGAAACACTTGCCGAGCCGAGCAATGTCCCGTAGGCTGCTGGGCGCTTTTTTATGAGTAAAGAACCCCTTCGAGTTGCGGTGACCGGTGCAGCCGGTCAGATCGGTTATGCCCTGTTGTTCCGGATCGCCTCCGGCCAGATGTTCG
>CAYWMH010000013.1:0-18504 GCA_964459315.1 uncultured Verrucomicrobiota bacterium | reverse complement strand
GCTGCTCGAGGCCGACCTGATCCATCTCTCCACCATCAAGGTCACCAACGCCGGCATTAAGGACCTGGGTGGCCTAGAGAAATGCCGTGCGCTCGCCTCGCTCGACCTCGCCGGGAACGAGATTAGCGACTTCAGCGCGATCAAGGATCTCAAACGCATCCAGTACCTCAACCTCGCGAAGAACAAGATCGAGGACCTCTCGCCGATCGCCGGGTTGACCGCGCTGCAATACATCGAGTTGTCCAACAACCGCGTGAAGGATTTGAAGCCGCTCGAGAAACTCAGCAACATGCGTTCGCTCTACCTGTCGAACAACCGCATCAGCGACTTCAAGCCGGCGCTCAAACTGACCAAGCTGTGGTCACTCTATCTCGACCACAATCAAATCACCCAGCTTGACGGCGTCGCCTCGCTCAAGGGCCTGACCACCCTCTCCGCCGGCAACAACGAGATCGCCGACCTCGCCCCGCTCGAGGGCCTCACCCGGCTGCACTTCCTGTTTTTGGAAAACAATAAAGTGGCCAACCTCGGTTCGCTCGTTGGGATGGCCGGGGCCGACTACAAGGGGCCGAAGAACTTCGCCCCATTCCTGCGCCTCTACATGAAGGGCAACCCGGTTGACGCCGCCGCGGACAGCCGCCTGCATTTTGCTCGCCTGATGAAGTACGGCGTGCGCGTCGAGACACCGCGCCAGCCGGAACTCGTCACCTTCGACAGCACCGGCTGGTCCGGGGAACTGACCGGCGAGCAACTGGTTGCCTTCCAGCGGGACATCCTCGACAAGTTTGACTTGGTGAAAGACGCCAAGCTGATACTGCAGCTCAGCGTCTCGCCCGATGACGGCATCACCAAGCAGTAGATCGACGAACTCAAAGCTGCCCTGAAAAAACTCGGCCTCAGCGACAAGGTCGACCTTAGCCTCTGAGCCAAGCGCCAACCCATTCACGCGAAGCCCGGGCACGCCCCGGGCTTTTTTGTGCCCAACGCTTGGGCAAGTGGGGGTTTTTCGTTCCAATTTCAGTACGAGTTTGGTATGGCTATCCGACCGCCGGGGCGTGTTGCTGCGGTTCACTTTATTTCATGTCAGGTCATAGCAAGTGGTCGACGATCAAGCGGAAAAAGGGCGCCACCGATGCCAAGCGGGCCAAGGTGTTCGCCAAGCTCGCGCGGGAGGTCGGCATTGCCGTCCGGGCCGGTGGGCCGGTGGCGGACCTGAATCCGCGCCTGCGGATGATCCTGCTCAAGTGTCGCAGCGCCAATATGCCGGCCGACAACATCGATCGGGCCATCAAGCGCGCCGCCGGGGATGACGACTCCGCGAATTTCGAGGAATTGACTTACGAGATCTTTGCGCCGGGCGGCGTGGCGGTGCTCGTCCATGCCCACACCGACAACCGCAACCGCACCGCCTCGGACGTGCGGCATCTCGTCACCAAGGCCGGCGGGCAACTGGCCAGTGCCGGTGCGGTCACGCGGCTGTTTGAGCGCAAGGGCCAAATCATCATCGAGCGTGTTGCCGCCGATGAGGACACGCTGATGGAACTGGCCCTCGAGGCCGGCGCGGACGATTTCACCTCAGACGAAAACGGCTACGAGATCGTGACCGAGCCGAACGACTTTGAGCAGGTGCACAAGGCGGTCGAGGAAAAGGGCATCGCGACGCTATCGGCGGAGGTGACGTCCATCGCGCTGCAGACGACCGCCGTGGACGACTCCGGCGCGGCGACCGTCACGCGGCTCGTGGATGCGCTCGAGGAAAATGACGACGTCAGCGACGTGTTCACCAACGCCGACTTCCCCGAGGGCGCCTAGCCGCCGAGGCCCATGATTCGTTCCGGGTGGCTGTACACGTTGAACGTGTCGCCCCGCAGGAATCCGACCAGCGTCTGCCCGCTCTCCTGCGCGAACTCCACCGCCAAACTCGACGGCGCGGACACGGCGCAGACGACCGGCACGCGCCCGGCCAGCGCCTTCTGCAAAATCTCGAACGACGCCCGGCCGCTGACCATCAGCACGCGATCCTCGAGCGGGAATTGCCCGTCGAGCATCGAGCGACCCAGCACCTTGTCGACCGCGTTGTGGCGGCCGATGTCCTCGCGGAGCATGAGCAATTCTCCGTCCGAGTCGAACAACCCGGCGGCGTGCAGCCCGCCGGTCTTGTCGAATGTCTCCTGCCCGGTTCGCAGCCTGCCCGGCAGTTGCAGGAGCGTCTCTGCTGCGGCCAATGGCCCGCGCTTGGCCAAGGGCGGGAAGTGCGCGTGTACGGACTCGATTGATGCCTTGCCGCACAGGCCGCAACTGGAGCTGGCGTAGACGTTGCGCCTGAGCTTGGCCAAGTCGACGCCGGCCTTGGGCGAGAGGAACACGTTCAGCACGTTGCCGTGCAGGGCCGCCTCGCCCTGTTGGCACGGGGCGATCTCGAGCACGTCGCTTGGCCCGGCGATTACGCCTTCGGACAGCAGGAAGCCCAGCGCAAGTTCCTCGTCGTGGCCGGGAGTGCGCATGGTCACTGCCACCGCCTCGCCCCGGACGCGAATCTCGAGCGGTTCCTCCCGAGCCAGCGAGTCGTCCGCCGCTTGGGCAGGCGCGCCCTGTTTCCAGCGGAGGATGCGGGTGGCCGCGGCCCGGGGATCAGGCGGTGGATCGCTTGCCGGTTTCATGTCTCGGTTGCTGCTACCAGATCGGCCCTTGGCAGGAAAGAAGGATTTGACAACTTGGCCAGCCGGCGTTACCGGTTCGCCAGCGTGATGAAGCATTGGAAAACCATCCTGAGCGGCGTTGCCGCCGGTGCCTTGTTTGCCGGCTGCAGCGGTGGAGATGAGACTGTGGCGGTCGATGCGGAGTTGGATCCAGACGTGATTCCTTACCCGCTGGAAACCTGCCTTGTGGCCGACAAGAAACTGGGCAGCATGGGCAAGCCGCACACGTTCGTGCATGAAGGCCGCCAGATCAAGTATTGCTGCATCGGCTGCGATGATGAGTTCCAGGCCAACACGGCCAAGTACCTCAAGAAATTCGACGACGCCGTTGCGGCGAACGCGGCGGGCAACGCCGCCGCCGCCAAAAGCGAACCGGCCAAGTAGCCGGCTCGACTCCAATTTGAAACGTCCGGGCAACCGGGCTTTTTTGTGCCTGCCCAAGCGCTTGGCTTTGACATCCCGAGCGCTTGGCCTTCAAATTTGCCGGGTCATGACACAAACAACCCGGCGTTCCTTTCTCCATCAAACCTCACTCGCAACCGCTGCGGCCGCCATCGGTGCCGGTTGCTCGACCACCCCATCGGCCAAGCGCTTGGCCAAGCGCGGACCGGTCATCATCTCCACGTGGGGCTTTGGCAAACCGGCCAATGAACTCGCCCTCCGTACATTGCAGGGCGGCGGCTCAGCACTGGACGCCGTCGAGCAGGGCATCCGGCTGGTAGAGGTTTCCGGAAACTCCTCCGTCGGGCTGAGCGGCAAGCCAAACGCCGCCGGCGTGCCACAACTCGACGCCTGCATCATCAACGGCCCCGGGCACCAGGCCGGGAGCGTTGCCGGGGTCGAGGGCGTGGTGCATCCCATCTCCGCCGCGCGACTGGTGATGGAAAAAACCCCTCACGTGATGCTCGTCGGCCGTGGCGCAAGGTGGTTTGCGGAGCAACAGGGTCTGAAGGTAATCGACCCGGCCAAGGACGAAGCCAGCTACAAGGCTTGGCTCTCCGCCCGGGAAAAACCGTCGCCCGGCAAGGGGGACAAACCGGACAATCACGATACCGTCACCCTGATCGTGCTCGACTCCAACGGCGACCTTGCCGGCGGCTGCTCCACCAGCGGCTGGAGCGGAAAGATTCCGGGGCGCGTTGGTGATTCACCCATTATCGGCAGCGGCCTGTACGTTGACAACGAAGTCGGCGCAGCCGGAGCCACTGGCCTCGGCGAAAACGTGATGCGCTACTGCGCCTCGTACGCGGTCGTCGAAAACATGCGCCACGGCATGTCACCCACCGAGGCCTGCGCCGAGGCAATCCGCCGCATCGCCAAAACGGACCCGGCAGGGATGAATCTCGCCATCAACTTCATCGCCATCAACAAGCGGGGCGAGTTCGGGGCGGCCGGCACGCAGGCCAACTTTCCCTACTCCGTCACCACGCCGGATTTCAGCGAAGTCCGCAAAGGCCAGGCCTTGAGCCAAGCCACCCAAAAAGAAGGCGGCAACGAGTAAGTCTCCAACAGGGGAAGGCGGCAGCGTTACTTCAGCAGCTTGGCCAGGGCGGCTTGTTGGGCGTGGATGCGCTTAATTTCCTTCGGAGACAGGGCGCGATTGAAGCAGGCCAAGTCGTCGAACAGGCCCATGTAGTTCAGGCCGATGAGGATGCGGTGCGGCTTGCCGGCCCACGAAAACTGCTGATTCCAGCCGGTGATGCTGCCCTCATTCTTACCGTTGATATACAGCGTGGCCACGCCGTCCTTTTTGCCGGTGTTGAACCGTACCCATGTGAAGGCGACGTGCGTCCACTTTTCCTTGCTGAATGGATTCGACTTGGCCGGGACAAGCGGTCGTTCCGGCTCCGGGACGTCCTTGTTTTCCGGGTTCCACACCGGCTTGTCGGCAAACGCGCCGAGCCGGAACGACCGGGGATTGCCCCCCTTGTCGAAGTCCACAAAAAATGAGGCGTTGTTCCAAGTGAACGGCGTGACCTGGATCGGGTCTACGTAGCCGGGATCGAGACCGTTGATCGGGTCAACCTTCATCCAGAAGCTCAGCGTCCCGCTCCAGTTTTTCTCTTTGAACTCGAAGTTCTTTGCCCCGTCGTAGAACAGCCACTTGGCGTTGCGTTTGGTGAAGAGCAGCGCATTGCCGGTGAGGCCCTCGCTCTTGGCCACGCGCGTCAGGTTGTCGGTGTGGTTGCCTGCCTTGGGTTTTTTATCGACCAGCGTGTGGAGCCGCTTGTCGCCCTTGGCCAGGTCGGCATCGGTGCCGTTGTCAAACGAAGCGTAAAACGTGAGCCCCGATTTCAGCGCCGGATCGGCGGCCTGGCCGGGGATGATGGCGACAAGCCAAGCCAAGCCAATGGCCAAGCGGAACAGTATCGGGCGGTTCATGCGCACAACTTGGCCAAGCGATTGGCCGATGGCAAGCTCGGGCACAAAAAAACCGCGCGTTGCCGCGCGGTTTTGAAATCGTCTGGTCGATCGCCCGTTACACTTTACCGCCGTAAACGGCGTTGACACCCAACTCCTGCTCGATGCGGAGAAGCTGGTTGTACTTGGCGGTGCGGTCGCTGCGGCTTAGGGAGCCGGTCTTGATCTGGCCGGCGTTGGTGGCCACGGCGAGGTCGGCGATGGTGGCATCCTCGGTCTCGCCGGAGCGGTGGCTGATAACGGTGGTGTAGCTGTTTTCCTGCGCCAGGCGGATCGCGCCAAGCGTCTCGGTGAGCGAACCGATCTGGTTCACCTTGACGAGGATCGAGTTGGCCACGCCCTCGTCGATGCCGCGCTGCAGGAACTTGGTGTTGGTGACGAACAGGTCGTCGCCGACAAGCTGCACGCGGTCGCCGATCTTGTCGGTGAGCGCCTTCCAGCCGCCCCAGTCGTTCTCGTCGCAGCCGTCCTCGATGCTGACGATCGGGTATTTGCCGGTGAGTTCGTCGTAGAAGGCCACCAGCTCGGCGGCGGTCAACTCGTCGCCGCTGCTTTTCTTGAAAACATACCGCTGCTTCTCCGCGTCATAAAACTCGCTGCTGGCCACGTCGAGCGCGAGGAAGATCTGTTTCCCGGCCTCGTAGCCGGCGTCGCTCGTGGCGGAGAGGATCGACTCGAGCGCCTCCTCCACGCTGCCGAGCGCAGGCGCGAAACCGCCCTCGTCGCCAACGGCGGTGGAGAGGCCCTTCTTTTTCAGCACAGCCTTGAGAGCGTGAAAAATCTCGGTGATCGCGCGCAGGCCTTCGCTGAACGTGTCGAAGCCCTTCGGCATGATCATGAATTCCTGAAAATCGATCGGGGCATCCGAGTGGGCGCCGCCGTTGATGACGTTCGCCATCGGCACCGGCAGTACGTTGGCCTCCGCGCCGCCGAGGTGGCGAAAGAGCGATTGGCCGGCCGCGTTTGCCGCCGCTTGGGCGCTGGCCAGCGAAACGGCGAGGACGGCATTGGCGCCGAGGGTGGCCTTGTTGTCGGTGCCGTCGAGATCGAGCATCGCCTGGTCGACCGCCGACTGGTCGGCGGCATCGATGCCGGTGAGCGCCGGGAGCACCTTGTCGTTGATGTTGGCGACGGCCTGCCGGACGCCCTTGCCGAGGTAGCGGTTCTTGTCGCCGTCGCGCAGCTCGAGCGCCTCGTGTTCGCCGGTGCTCGCACCGCTGGGCACGGCGGCGCGCCCGAACGCGCCGTTCTCGAGGGTGACATCGGCCTCGACGGTGGGGTTGCCACGCGAGTCTAGGATTTCGCGGGCCAGGATGCTTTTGATTTTTGTCATGGAGTCGGTTCCATCCGAATGGGGATGGCCGGACATGATAGATTGAAAACGGTTCCCGTCAAGCGACGGGTTTTTGGTGGGATGGATGGGGATTGAGATTTAGGAATTCCCTGTTCGGTATTCATCACTCAAGCGGCTGGAGAAAAACCAATGTCCAACGCCGAACAAGGAATGTCGAAGGATGAAGTTTTCCATATCCCTCTCCCAGCGGGAGAGGGCCGGGGAGAGGGAGGAGAATGGCTTTTGCAAAATGACTTTCGAATGTTTTTACCCTCATCCGGCCTTCGGCCACCTTCTCCCTGAGGGAGAAGGAATGGATAGCTTTTGCGCTTGGCCAAGCGCGGAGTGGTTTACGGCTTGGGCGCGGGGTCGAGGGGGAGCGGCTCGCCGGTTTCGTCCCACTTGGCCGTGGCGGTGAATTGGCCGTTGGCGAACGTGCCCTCGGTCTTGCGCTGGCCGTTGGCGTGCCAATGCGTCGCCGGGCCGTTTGGCTTGCCCTCCCTGAACTCGATCGCGGTTCGGAGGTTGCCGTTGTCCCACCAAGTTTTCCATCGACCATGCTGGAGGCCGTTCAAGTAGGCGCCCTCGGCCTGCTTCCAGCCCTCGGTTGTCCAGCGCTTGGTCCGGCCAGTGTACGGCTCGGCCTCGCCAAGCACATGCCATCGTTGCTCCTTCAACTCGAGACGTTGCTCCTCGACGAATCGCTCGCGCGAGGGCTGGCGAATCGACGGCACGGCAGCAACCGGCTCGGGAGCGGGCTTGTTTTCGACGGCGGGCTCCGGGGCTTGAACTGGCTCGGTTGGCTCGGGCTGTGACGGTGGAGCCGGGGGCGGCTCGGCGGCGGGTGCCGGCGGGGCAACCGGTTGAGGGGGCGCGGGTGCGGTCTTGGCTTCGGCGGCGGGTGCGGGAGCCGGCTCCGAAACCGCCGGCGCTTGGGTCCCGGCGGGCTCGGGCGAAGACGGGTCAACGGGGCCGCAGGCGACCAGCAGTGCCGCGGCGGCCATGGGAACGAATGAAAATTTCACGGGGCAAAACTCACCGAGAGCATCGGGCAAGGCAAGGCTGTTCCGCTTGGCCAAGCGCGAAAACCGGCGTCAGGGCGAGCTTGGGTCGCCGCCGGTACCGCCTCCTGGCGGACCCGTGGAGCCACCGCCGGACGGACCGCCAACGGATGGGCCACCGCCACCGAAAGAGGAACGGCTGCCGCTGAGATCCCTGAAATCGCTCGGGGAGCCCCCGCCTGGAGGCGACCAATCGTATGATCCCTGATAACTCGAGGAGTCGCCGTAGCCGGTGTAGCCTCTGCGGTGAGCAACCCCGTAGCTCCCCAAGCCTTGTCGGCTCAGTTTTTGGCGTAGCTTTCGCCAATAAACCTTCTCGGGAATCACATCGCCCTTCTCGGAGTAGAACGTGACCTTCGACTCGACGCTCCCGAGGTAGACGGAGGTGATTTCTGGCTGGCCGTTTGAATACCATTGGCCCCACGACCCGTTGCGCTCGCCGTTCAGGTAAAGCCCGGCGACGTGCCGGCCGCCATCCCCGGCGTGCCACTGGGTGTACAAGCCGTGGCGGACGCCGTCCTTCATCTCCCCCTCCCACGCCTTGTCGCCGTTGGCGAACCAGGCCTCGTGTTTGCCGGTGTACGGCTCGTCGGCACCGGCGGCGTAGTAGAGCCCGTCGTCCTTCAGCCAAAGCTCGGGGCGAAAGATGGAAGCCTGCCCGTCGTGGGCGAGTTCCTTCGCGGACTGACAGCCGGCAATCGCCACGGCGACCGCCGCCAACACGGGGAGCTTGATGCGATTCATTACATCACCTTTTTTATTGGTTTTGTTTTTGTTCGGTTGTCGCCGCGGGAGATTCCGCGGGGTTGACCGGCTTCAGTTCAAACATGAACTGCTCGATGCCTTCCTCCCAGGAAGACTCCTTGGTCTTTGTGCCGTCCTCGTCGTATCGGATCCACACGCCTTCCTTTTTGCCGTCAACATATTTCCCCTCCCATTCCAGTTTGCCGTTGGTGTGCCAATACTTCCACGGGCCGGTTTGTTTGCCGGCCTCGATTTTGCCCTGCTGCATCTTCTGTCCATCGGGGTGATACACCAGGCCGTCTCCGGTGAACGCCGTTTCCGCGCCGGTCTTGTAGTACAACCCATCCTCCCGCTGCTCCAGCCCGATCTCCTCGCGATCCAGGACGTTCAAACCATACAAGACAACGGCCAGGCACACTGCGATAATTGCGAACCATTTCATAAACGAGCCCACGCTACCCTCTGTGTGGTCCCGGCGCAAATGATAAAAACAGGCTTGGCCAAGCGCGTGGCGGGATGGAATTTCCTTCAACCTGACGGCTGGCTGGTGGAGACTGCGCGGCCATGTCGGATAACTTGTTTGATTTGACCGGAGAGGTTGCGGTGGTGATTGGTGCTACCGGGGCACTGGGTGGGGCCTGTGCGATGGCGATCGCCAACGCCGGGGCGAAAATCGCCGTGGTGGGCCGCAGCGCCGAGCGCGGCGAGGCTCGCGTGAAGGAGCTCACCGCTGCCGGTGGCCAAGCGCAGTTTTTTAGCTGCGATGCTATGGACCCCGTCAGCCTCAAGTCGTGCCACGAGGCGCTTGGCCAAGCGCTTGGCTCGCCGACCGTGCTGCTCAACGCCGCAGGCGGCAACGACCCGGACGCAACGGTTACACCGGAGATGCCGTTCGAGAACATCCCGCAACCGGCCTGGGCCAAGGTGTTTGACCTGAACCTCGTCGGCGGCTTCCTGCTGCCGTGCCAGGAATTTGGCCCGGGGATGTGCGAGCGCGGCAAGGGCAGCATCATCAACATCGCCAGCGTCACGTCGCATCTGCCACTCTCGAAGGTGATCGCCTACTCGGCTTCCAAGGCCGCCGTGCTGAGTGCTACCCGGTTCCTCGCCCGTGAGTGGGCCACGAAGGGCGTGCGCGTGAACAGCATCACGCCCGGCTTTTTCCCCGCGGAACAAAACAAAAAACTGCTGTTCAACGAGGACGGCTCGCCAAGCGACCGGGCTAAATCGATTTTCGGCCACACGCCGATGGGCCGCTTTGGCGACCCAAGCGAGCTGGCTGGCGCAGCGGTTTATCTCGCCAGCGAAAAGGCGGCAAGCTTCGTCACCGGCTCCGACATCGTGGTCGACGGCGGGTTCCTGAGCCAAACAATCTGAAGCACCGTGGGGGTTATTTCCAAAAAAGTTTCCGAGGGCAAACTGCTCACCACCGGGCAGGCGGTCGAGGTCGTGGCCAAGGCGATGCTGGAGGAGGAGTTCCGCGATCGCAAGGTGCTGCTCATCATCCCCGATGCCACGCGCACAGCGCCGGTGGGGACGATGTTCAAGGCGATCCACGAACAGGTCGGCGGCGCGACCAAGGCGCTGGACGTCATGATCGCTCTGGGCACGCACCAGCCGATGAGCGAGGCTGCGATCGAGCAGCGGCTGGAGATCACGCACGACGAGCGCACCGGCCGATATGCAGGGGTGCAGTTTTTCAACCACGCGTGGGATGACCCCACCGCGTTGAAAAACATCGGCACCATTTCCGCTGACGAAATCAGCGACCTGAGTGGTGGGTTGTTCGAGATGGATGTGCCGGTGGAGGTCAATGCCAAGCTATTCGACTACGATCACATTGTCATCATTGGCCCGGTTTTCCCGCACGAAGTCGTCGGTTTTTCAGGCGGCAACAAGTACCTCTTCCCGGGCGTATCCGGCCCGGAGGTGCTGCACTTTTTCCACTGGCTCGCCGCGGTGATCACCACGCCTAAGATCATTGGCCACAAGTGGACGCCGGTGCGCAAGGTGGTCGACCGCGCCGGAGCGATGGTGAAAATCCCCAAGCTCGCCTTCTGCATGGTCGTCGAGAGCGACGGCATGAGCGGCCTGTTTGCCGGGCCGGTCGAGGAGGCGTGGTCCGCGGCCGCCGACCTTTCCTCCGAACGCCACACGCGCACGATGGACAGGCCGTTCCACACCATCCTCGCCTGCGCGCCGGAGATGTACGACGAGTTGTGGACCGCTGGAAAATGCATGTACAAGCTGGAGTCGGTTCTGGCGGATGGCGGGGAGTTGATCATTTACGCGCCGCACATCAGCGACGTCTGTATCGCGCATGGCGAGACAATCGAAAAGGTTGGCTACCATTGCCGCGATTATTTTCTCAAGCAATGGGATCAGTTCAAGGACCTGCCTTGGGGCGCGCTCGCGCATTGTGTTGACGTAAAGGGCTTGGGCACGTACGAGAACGGCGTCGAGACCCCCCGCGCCGAGGTGACCGTGGCGTCGCAATTGAGCGAGGCCAAGTGCAGGCAAATCAACCTTGGCTACCGCGATCCTGCGACGATCAACCCGGAGGATTTTGCCAACCGCGAGGACGAAGGCATCCTGCTCGTCCCCCACGCCGGCGAACGCCTCTTCCGCCTGGCCACTCCGCCCGCCTGGGCGTAGCGCTTGGCCAAGAGCTTGGCCTGTGGCTAGAGGAATTCCACCCGTCCGGTGCTCAGTGAATATTGCGCGCCGACGATTTCGAGTCCGTCGTTTTGCACTTGGCCAGCGAGGATGTCGGAACCAGCGCGGAGTTGCTCCACTGATTGATGGATGTTCGCCTGCACGGCGCGTTTGAGCATCTCGGCCTCCTCCGCGTCGTTGTCCATCAGCGGCTCCACCGCCGGGCGTACCCGGTCGACGATCGCGCTTAGGTTGGGGGAGCGATCTTCGCTTGGCTGACGCAGTTCGTTAAGGGTCGCCGAGACGGCGCCGCAGTTCTGGTGCCCCAGCACCACGACCAGCCGCGTGCCGAATCGCTCGGTGGCAAACTCGATGCTTCCGATCTGCGACGGCGCAACGATGTTGCCGGCCACGCGAATCACGAACAGGTGGCCAAGGCTGAAGTCAAAGACGATCTCGGATGGCACGCGCGAGTCGGAGCAGCCGAGGATGATCGCGAACGGTTCCTGCCCGGCAGCCAGCTCGCTGCGGCGCTCGGGATTCGCCAGCGACTCAAGCAGCGGGCTGCCAGAGACGAACCGTTCGTTGCCCTCCTTCAGGCGGTTGATGGCTTCCTGCGCGGAAATCATGCGAGCCCTCCGTTTGCCCATGTCTCCACCGCGCGCACGAGAGAGCGCACCGCGATGCCGGAGGCTCCCTTCGGCGCGTTCGGCAATCCTTTGTCGAGGTTGGCCGTGCCGGCGATGACGAGATGCACCCATTGTGTGCTGTCGACAAAATTCTCGAGCACATTGGCCGCTGTGATCGTCCCGGCCTTGCGATCCTTGCCGGCGTTGCGCAGGTCGGACAGGTCGCCCTTCATCGGCTCGAGATATTCTTCGTTCATCGGCAGCGCCCAAAATTGTTCACCAATCGCCTGGCCGGAGGCGGTGATTTGCGACTGCAGCGCGTTGTTGTTGCTCATCAGGCCGATGTTCACCGCACCAAGCGCGACACTCACGGCACCGGTCAATGTCGCGGCATCTATCAGATGCGTTGCCCCTTGGCGCACGGCGTACGTGAGGGCATCAGCGAGAACCAGCCGCCCCTCGGCGTCGGTGTTGATCACCTCGATGGTCTTGCCGTTCATCGCCTGCACGATGTCGCCCGGCCGGGTGGCGGTGCCGCTGGGCATGTTCTCGACCAAGCCAAGTAAACAGCTCACGCGCTGCGACAAACCAAGCCGCGCGATCGCCGTGATCGCCCCGAGCATGGTCGCCGCGCCGGCCATGTCATACTTCATTTTCTCCATCGAGTTCGGCGTCTTTAGCGACAGGCCACCGGTGTCAAACGTCACGCCTTTGCCGACAAGAAACAGGTGCGAGTCGCCGGTGGCGTTGCCCGGGTTCCAGCTCATGCGAACCAGCCGCGGCGGCCTTGCGGAGCCCTTGGCCACGCTCAGCAGCGAACCGGCCCCGAGCGCCTCAAGCGCTGGTTCGTCGAGCACCTCGACCTCCAGCCCGGCCGCCTTTCCCATCGACTCAGCCATGTCTGCGAACTCCTCCGGGCCAAGGTCGTTCGCCGGCGTGTCCACCAGCCGCCGTGTCACGTTCACCGACTCGCCGACGATGCGCCCTGCCTCAAACGCCGCCGAGTCCGAGCCTGGAGCCAAGATCAAAATCTCTTCCACTGCGGAGGCTGAGTCGTCGCACTTATACTTTAGGCGCTCGAACCCGCCGTATGCGCAGCCCTCCGCCACGGCACGGATCAACCCGCCGTCAGCCAACGCGATCGCCAACCGCTTGAACTTTCGTTTCTGAGCAGCTCTCACGGCCTGGCCGGCCATGCGAAACGCCTGGTTCGCATCGAGCGCATCACCGACACCCAGCAGCATCAACCGGCTTGCGGCGAGTTCCTTCGGCTCGTGTAGGATGGTCAACTCGCTTGGCTTGCCGGCAATCTCGCCCGACTCGCGCAGCGCGGCGACCTGCGTCTCGGCCGCTTGGCCAAGTGCCGAGCCGCCGGCCAACGGCACGACCAAGGCATCGCACTCCAGTTCCGCCAGCGGCCCATCGTGTAAACTCATATTCATAAAACGCGCGCATCATCCGGGGCGGACGACGCATTGTAAAGCGGTGAACATCCAAGCGCTTGGCCAAGCGTTACTTCGCGGGCAACTTGCGGCGGGACTTGAGGTCGTAGCGGTCGCCGGGATCGAGTGTGATGTAGAATTTTTCGCCAAGCGATTTCTCCAGCGCGATGTCGTAAAAGAGCACCTTGCTTTTGCCGATCACCCCGGCCATGCGACCCTTCACCACGATGGCGGTCGCTTCGTCGATCCCGACGCCCAACAGTTGCGGATGCCTGCGGATGACCGGCAGAAGATCGTTCTCCCGTTTTCGCGCGAGCAGATGTTGGTCGATGGCCGAGTGGCACAGGAAACCAAACCCCTCCTCGTGGCCGGGGGACATCATGATGTGATTTCCCTCCGGCGCACCGCGCACGAGGTACGAGCCCTGAATCGTCGCCCCGGCGGAGCTGCCGCCAATCACCCCGCCCCGCTTGAGCACATCGTGAAACGCAGTCTCTGTCCTTGTGCCCAGATAGGAATCGGCCAAGCGCCACTGCCGACCGCCGGCAAACCAAACCGCCTTCGCGTCACGCAACACCTCGACAAACTCAGCCGTGTCTGCCTCCTTGGGATCGCGAGTGTGCAGCAGGTGCACGTTGGTCGCCCCGGCTTTCTCGAACATCTTCACCGCGCGATCGGTTTCATCGTAGGTCGCCTTCGTTCCCGCCGTGGGCACAACAACCAGCTTGGCATCCCGTCCCCCAGCCGCCTCGAAAAAGCGATCAAAAATCACCTGGGGCATTCCCCCTCCCCCAACAATGATCAGCGTGCCGTTGTCGGGGCCAAGCGTCACCGGCCGCTTGGCCAAGCTCCCGGTGACCGCACAGCCCTGCAACAACAGGACAGCCGCAAAAGCAAGAAGAGTGGAAAGGTGAAATCGAGTTTTCACTTTCTCCGTCGCACCACGATCGGTTCGGCATTCACATTTGGCAGCCGCTTGGCCAAGCGCGACTTCACCTTGGCCAAGCCCAGGTTGGCGGCAAGGTTGTTCCATTCGTGTGGGTCGGTTTGGTGATCGTACAACTCCTCGCTGCCGTCGGCGTACCGAATGTAGCGGTATCGGCTCGAGCGGACGGCGTGGTTGCCCCGGCCCTGCGTGGTGATGGCGACGCGGTCGGTTTTCGCGTCCGGCTTGGCCAAGCGCTTGGCCAGGCTTCGGCCCTCAAGTGACTGGGGTGGCAAGCCAAGTCCGCACAACTCGATGAGTGTCGGATACAAATCGAGCAGACTGACCGGCGACTTGCAGCGGGTGCCCGGCTTGGCTTGGCGCGAGTCGACGATGATGAGGGGCACGCGGGTGGTGTCCTCCCACAGGGCAAACTTTTCCCAACTCTCCTTCTCGCCAAGGTGATAGCCGTGATCACCCCAAAACATGATCAGCGTGTCCTTCGCCATCGGGCCGTTGTCGAGTGCGTCGAGCAGTTCGCCTACCATGTCGTCGGCGAACGCGAGCGAGGCGAGGTATCCCTGCGCCGCCTTTTTCCACTGGCCGTTTTCGGTGATCCATTTGTGCCAGTGTCGCTTGGCCATTTTTTGGCCGGCAGCGGGGACGTCGTCGAGATCGCCCTTCAAGTGACTCGGCAGCTGAATTTCATCGAGCGGGAATCGGTCGAAATATTTCTGCGGCGCGTACCACGGCACGTGCGGCCGGTAAATTCCGACGGACAAAAACAGCGGCTGCTCGTGCCGCTTGGCCAGTTGCCGCGCCGCCCAAGACACGACCTTGGCATCGGCCATATCGGCGTTGGCGATTTGCAGTGGCGCCCAGTCGAAATGGCCTCGATAAAACTTTCGGCTGCTGTTGACCGGCCACTTTTCCGGCACGGCCTCCTCCGGCATCTGCTGTGTCTTGGATGGAAAATAATCGTGCCATGCCCCGGGATCGGGATAGCCGCTGAGGTTTTTTCTGTCGAAAAACGTGTGCGCGTGAAACAGCTTGCCAGCGCCCAGCGTGCGATAGCCGTTGTTTTTGAAATGCCTCGGCAGCGTGACCGAGCCGCTCAGCTTGGGCGCCTGCCGCCAATCGTGGCCGTTGGCGTAAATACCGGTTGTCGACGGCCGCAGTCCGGTCAGCAAACTCGAGCGCGAGGCGTTGCAACCCGGCGCGGAACAGTGGGCATTGGTGAAGAGTACCCCGCGCTTGGCCAGGCGGTCGATGTTCGGCGTGCGCGCCTGCGGATGCCCGCCCAGCACCCCAACCCAGTCGTTGAGATCATCCACCGCAATGAACAAAATATTCGGCTTCGCTGCCTCTGCCTGGCCAGACGGCAGCAACAACAGGAGCGCAAGCATGCAAAGCCGGGTGTAGTTGAATGTAAGAGGGTTCAATACTGCAAGTCGCTGATCTGCCAGGTGGAGGCGCAAGGGGTATCCTCGACCACCGGCACGGTGTTGGCCTCGGTGCGTACCTCGAACCGTACCGTGCCACGGCCCGGCTCCGGGATGTCCACCGTCACGAGACCGTAGCTGTTACCCCGCATTCCCCAGACCCGATAGGGGTTCGGACGATTCTTGAGCGGCCCAACTTTTTGATCCTGCTGGAGCGGTGAACTTGTGAACTCAAGTAGGGGAGGCTGGCCTTCACGCGGCTCAAAGTGCAGCTCGCTGTAGTGTCGATCTCCGACAAGAAAAACGACGCCGTCGATGCGGTGATTCCTGATATGATCAAGCAAACCATTCAATTCGTTCTGCGCCTCCCGTCGGTGCCCTTCGCCCCCGGTGCTGCGGGTGACAACCTGGGTGCCGTTGGCGATGACCTTCACCGGGGCCGTCGAACGCTTCAAGCCAGCCAGCAGCCAGTCCGTCTGCGCCATGCCCCAGATTTCGCCGGTGGACGGCGTGCCATCCTTGTGCTTTTGAGGTGAGTACTTGTGATAGCGGTCGTCCATCAAAAAGATCTCCACTGGCCCGTTCCGAAATGAAGAAAAAACGCCGGCGCAACTCCCGGTTCCGTATGACGGGTTGGCCCACATCTGGCGAAACACCGCCGTGGCCTCCTCGCGCAGGTCGAACGTGCGGTCCGCATTATCCGGGCCGTAGTCGTGATCATCCCAGACGGCATAACAAGGCACCGCGCGGAACATCGCCTGCAGGTCCGGGTGCATGCGAGTGGTGAGATGACGCGCGGTCATCGCCTCCGGGGATGACCAGTCACCCGTCGGTCCAGTAGTGTGGAAATGCCTGTCGCTCCCGTCGGCGACAATGAAGTAGGAATTATCTCCCACGAACAGCGCCATGTCCGGCCGTTCCTCGGCGATCGCCTTGTAGATCGGCCCGCTGTTGAACTGCGACACTTTGCTGCAGGAGCCAAAGGCGATCCGCACCCGTCCAGTGTTCGATGGCGCAGCCGCCGTGCGAAAGGCAACCTCCGCCGTCTCGGGTGCGCTGCCCGCCCTCTCGACTGTCAGGACCACTTTCGTGTCGACCGCCGGGGCCAGGCGCGAAAAGTGCAGTACCGAAAACCCGTTGCCCAAGTCTTCGACGGAAAGCCGGTTTCGCCCCTTGCCGCCTTGGGCAGCCGTTGCGGTGAGTGTCGAGCCGCGCTTGGTCCGCACCCAGACCTTGGCCTCACTCGGGCCGACGTGGCCGATCATCGGCCCGGCCTGAATCAGCCGCGGCCCTTTATCGCTTGGCCCGCCGGCCGTGCGCTTGGCCAAGCCGGTTTCCGTCGGGGTGACGCAGCCGATGGCCAAAGTCGAGCCAGCAACGATAATCGCGTGAAGTAGTTTCATGGTTTTGAATCAGATAAAAGCAGTTGGAGAGTTGTTACCCCGCTTCGCCCGGCGATTCAACCTTCGGCGAGGGCTTGCCAGTTGGGGGATTGGGCGAGGTCGAGGTGGCGGGTCGGTTCCTCGATCAAGTCGGGGTATTTCATCGCGCCGCCGGTGTTGAAGATGAGCACGCGGTCGCTTGGCCGGATGGTGCCGTTGGCCAACAGTTGGTCAAGGGCGCCCATGCAGATGGCGGTCTCAGGGCAGATGGCCAACCCCTCGAGCTTGGCCAAGTGCTCCATCCAACCGGCGATGCAATTCTCCGGCGCAGTCACGGCGCATCCTCCACTCTCGCGGACGGCGTCCAATATCATGAAGTCGCCTACCGCCACAGGCACGCGCAGCCCGCTGGCCACGGTGTGGGCGTTCTCGAAAGGCGGCGCGTGTTTTTCGCCGGCGTCAAATGCCTGCACAATCGGCGCGCAACCTTCGCTCTGGCAGGCGATCATCCGGGGTCGCTTGCCGCTTAATAGCCAGCCGATCGCCTCGAGTTCGGCGAACGCCTTCCACATGCCGATCAGACCGGTGCCGCCGCCGGTAGGGTACAGGATGACGTCCGGCAACTCCCAGCCGAGCTGCTCGGCCAGCTCGAGGCCCATCGTTTTTTTGCCCTCAATCCGGTACGGCTCCTTAAGGGTCGAGAGATCGAACCAACCCATCGGCCCGTGGCCTTCGCCGACGAGTCGGCCGCAGTCGTTGATCAGGCCGTCCACGCGCACGACTGTCGCACCGGCGAGGTGCGTCTCCTTCATGTTGATCACCGGGGTGTCGTCCGGCATGAAGACGAACGACTCCATCCCGGCCCGGGACGCGTAGGCGGCCATGGCGCCCCCGGCGTTGCCGGCAGTGGGACAGGCGACGCGCTTGATTCCAAACTCGTTTGCCATTGTGATTGCCATCGCCATGCCGCGCGCCTTGAAGCTCCCGGTCGGCAACCGGCTTTCGTCCTTGAACAGAAGGTGGCTCAAGCCAAGCTCCGCGCCGAGCTGGGATGTCTCAAGAATCGGCGTCATCGTCTCGCCCAGCGAAACGACATTTGCCGGATCGACGTACGGCAGCAGTTCGCGATAGCGCCACAAGTCGACGGGGCGTTTGGCCAACTGCTCTTTCGGGAAGGCTGCCTTGACGGCATCGAGGTCGTAACGAACCCAAAGCGGCCGCTGGCAGTCGGTGCAGAGGTTGTGCGCTTGGCCGGCGGGGTACTGCTTGGCGCAGTTGGCGCACTCGAGGCGGGTCACGAAATTCACGCGCCGAGTTTTGCGCCGGCACTTGGCCAAGCGCAAGTGCAACGGCTACAGGCTGCGGAGGCGGAAGAAGCGTTGTGAATAGTCGCCGCTTGGCTTGACGACATATTCCGCCTGGCCATCATCGAGATCGATCGTCTCCGGCTCGGCGAAGGTCGGCTCGGCGGCGGCCTCGAGGATGTAGGCACCGGCCTCCCAGACGAGGCGAAGTTGGCCGTCCCCAATCGGCGCAATGGCGAGTAACGGTGGACCGGCTAGTCTTTCGCCGCGGGCGACTAATGTCCCGCTGGCTAGAACCAGCACGGTAATCCCCTCAAATTCCTCAGTCTCCACTTCCTGCTCAATCTCAAAGTCAAACTTCAGCACTGGCTGGTCGCCGTCCCAAGTCAACTGACCCTCGATAGTGAACGCCTCCGCCTGCTGATCCTCGGGAAATTGCTCGGGATCGGAAAAGTCTATCTCTCCCT
>CAYWMH010000012.1:17669-19296 GCA_964459315.1 uncultured Verrucomicrobiota bacterium | reverse complement strand
GACACCCACGATGGCCATGTCCAGCGACGGTCGCTACGCCCTGATTGCCAATCACGGTTGGCGACTTGGAACAATGGTGAAGTTACAACTACCGGACGGCCCGCAGCGGAATGCCGACCTGACGCCGGAGATGCTCAAACAGCAAAAGATGACAGCGCAGCGCGTGAATATGCTGTCCCTCATCGATCTGTCTACGCCGGAATACCGCGTCGTTGATCGCGTGCTGTTTGACGATCGCCCCATGCATGTTCTAGCTCATCCCGATGGGAAACGCTTTATCACCGGTGGCGACAAACATTTCTACGTCCATCGTATCGAGAACGGGAAACTAGTTCAACTTAGTCAGAATCCTCAACCGCATGGTCTGGCTTGTTTCTGGATTCACCCGAAGGGCCATCGACTAATAGCTACCCAGGGCGATCCTGATAGCGGTTCCCCCGCCTCGGTGCAGTGGTATTCGATTCAAGGAAATCGAATTGAACACTTGAGTGAAGTCAAGGTAGTAACCGGACTCCCAACAACACTTTTGGATACCTCCTTCATCCTTCGGGTAACCCCCGACGGAAAACAGGCACTGATCTGTCAACGTGCGATCGGAAACAGTATTGATCACTCCGATATACTTGTTGCTGATCTGACGAAGGATAAGCCCGCGATCAACGCAGTCATCAAGCAGGTGTCCGATGGCTCTGAAAGCTTTGCCTTTCATCCCAATGGTAAGATGGCCGTCGCCACCGCGTTGAACGTCGACCACAATTGCATCGTCGTGCTCGACATCGCCTCCAATCCGCCCCGTTTGCTTTACACACTCGACGCCAAGGGTAGAAGTCAGGGCATCGAATTCACACCCGAAGGAGACAAACTCTTCGTCGGCTCCCCCGTAGCCGGTCGCATCGAGGTATTCGACGTTGTCGGCGACTACGAATTGCGCAAGAATCCGAAGTTTCTCAACGTCGGTCACGGCCATAACAGCCTCACCATCGGCCCGCGGTATCAGCCAACGAAAGACTTCGCCAATTAACCCTTGGCCAAGCGCTTGGCCAATTTTGCTTTAATTTTGGGGATTGGCAGTTAGATTGCCGCGCTGTTCGAAGCGACGGGTTTCCCCTTCCCTCACACCAACATCACTTTTATGGGCAATTATTCAGAGGCAGCCGTTAAGGCTCAACAGGAACGCAACGACCAACTGATCGCCGGCTCGACATACATGCGGCCAAGCGTTACCTCGAAGGTGTTGCCGCTGCGGATCGACGTGGGCAGCACCGACGCGCTCGACGACAAACAGGTCGCCACGCTACAGGCGCTCGAGATCGAGGCGGCACGCATTTCCATCTCGTCGCTGGCGTCGCTGGCCACCATCGGCGAACTCGACCACCTCGGCGGCGGCCTCGACCTGATCCCCAGCCTGATGCTCACCCTCGCCGCCACCGATTACGAGAAGGTGCAGTACACGATTGAGAACGCCCACGCCAGTATCGGCTATTACTCGTCACTCGGCGCGCTTGGCTACCTCGATCGAGACTCGGTGGTGCACCGGTTCCGTCGCGGGCTCGACGTTCCCGGCCATGTGTCGTGGGTGCCGGGCGGCACGCAACTCCACGGCGGACGCCTCGGCGTGATGATTCCG
>CAYWMH010000012.1:4668-17659 GCA_964459315.1 uncultured Verrucomicrobiota bacterium | reverse complement strand
CAAGCGATGGGCATGCGTGCGCGCAACCCGGAGTCGTGGGTGGTCTGCCACTGCGGCGACGCCGGCTGGATCGCCGGTCAGGCGCTGAACGGCTTCAACGCCGCCGACATCGGCAACCTCCCGCTGACCTTCGTCATGCAGCGCAATGGCATCCAGTTGTCCGACTCGAACAAAAACGTGATGGACAAGGATCCTCGTCCGATCGTCCAGGCGATGGGTGTCGAGATCATCGAGACGACATCGTTGTTCGACACTGCAGAGATGTTCCAGGCCTACAAGCAGGCCCACGCCCGCGCGATGGAGGGCCATCCCACCATGATTTACCCGACCGGCTACTCGTCCGACGACGGTACAAAAGTGGATTTCAACTGGCTGGCCGAGCGGTTTGGCATCGGGGCCGAGGTCGAGGCGATCACCAGCAAACACGGTGTCTCGATAGATCAGGAAATCTGGGTGCCGGGCGCGATGATGAGCTACCGCGACGTCGGCCCGATGCTCGAATGCCTGTTGCTGGTCAATGATCTGCCGGGCGGTGAAGGACATCACGATGGCCACATGAAGGGCCGCGACGAGGCCGAGGTGCTGGCCAACCCGATGCTTACCCGCACCGCCGAACAGCAGGCCGCTTTCAACGAGATTTCCGCTGCCGCCAAGGTCGAGGTGACCACCAACGCCCGCCCCGCTGCCGGCACGGCCAATCTCACGCTCAGCACCGAGCAGTTGGCCGAGGTCAGCCTGCCAGAGGTCGGCAAAAAAACCAGCGCCCGCGCCGGATCCGAGGTCGCTTACGCCGCCGTGGCCAAGGCGCACCCGAACGATGTGTTCATCGTGAGCTGCGATCTCAACCCATCAACCAAGCTCGGCAAGGCCGCCGCACAAATCCCAGCACAAAACCAGATCGAGCTGAGCATCGAGGAGCAGGCCGCGTTGCTTGTCGCCGACGGTCTCGCGATGAGTTCCTACAAGCCGCAGGTCAACGTGGTCTCCACCTTCTCCGCGTTCTTCGAGGGCATCGCCCGCGAGGGACTCGAGTTGTGGCGCTACCAGCGGAACCTCAACGGCGTCAATGAGGGGTTAAACGTGATTATGCACATGAGCCACGTCGGTGCCTGCACCGGCCGCGATCATTTCTCCGGCTGGAGCCTCGACTGGGTCACGCTGGCAATCGGTTACCTGCCATACGTCGATCGCTTTTACGCACCGGCCGATGCCCGTGGTGCGTTCGTCGCGGTAAAGGACGCCTGCGCCCGTTACGGTGCGCACATTGTCGCCATCCCGCGCGACAACCTACTCATCCTCTCCGACGAACAGGGCAACGCGCTTTACAACGCGGACAGCGAGTGGGAAGCCGTCACCCCGCTCCGCAAACATGACAGCGCGAAGATCGCCATCCTCGCGCTGGGTGCGACCGGCGGCATCGCGCAGAATGCGGCGGAACAACTCGATGATGGCTCGGCGGATGTGTATGTCGTCAACGGCCTGCCGCTGCCGGACGGTTTCCTCGACGGCATCTTCGCGCAATACAACGGCGTCGTGACAGTGGAGGACGGCATCATCGGCACGCGCGCCACTGGGGTTCGCGGCTTCGCCGGCTTGGTGCTATCCGCCGCGAGCTGCACCGGCGCGAAAACCGAGCACGTCGGCATCGTCGATCCGCGCATCGCCCCGTCCGAGGGTCATGAGGAGGTTTGGGAGCATTTCGGCCTGACCTCAGGCGCAATCGCCGACGCAGCCAAGTCATTGGCCTAAAGCCACTTGGCCAAGCGGACGGCTGGGACAGCCCCGCTCACTCCACCAGGCGAATTCGATAGAAGCGGGCTTGGCCAAGCGGGGTGTTGCTCTCGACCGTGGCCAGGCGCTGGGCGGCGGTGGTGGTAAACTCGACCAGCTTGGCCCAGCCGCCGCCCAAGGCATCGGCGAACTCAACACGATACCGCCGGCTGGGCGACACGTGCACGGCGATCGTCACCCGGCCCTGCGCCAATCCAATCGACTCGATGAGAAATCGGCTCGTCGCATCCTTCGGGTCGGTGCCGCTTAGGAATTCACCCAGGTTTGTCACGCCGTCGTTGTCGGCGTCGGCGTCGGCGTCGGTAGCATCGGCAGGGTTCAGCTTGTGCGCCAATTCCCATGCGTCGTCCATGCCGTCGGCGTCGCGGTCACCGGCCTCGGGGCCGGCGTTGGCCCGTCCAGCGGTCGGCGCAGCAGCGAGCCAGTTGGCCGGCTCGTTGCCAAACCGATCCGCCGCCTTGCGCTGCAGCGAAAGCCCGGTGCCGTCGGCGTCGCTTGGCCAAGGTGCGCGGTTGTCGTATGAGACAGCCTCCACCGGCAGGTACGGGACGTACCCGGCATCGTCGTGGTCGATGCCCTGCGTGTTATCGGGCCGGAGCAGACGCACGGTCTCGCCGCCGTTGGCCAGGCGGCCGTCGAACGGCCCGATGATCGGCACACCGCTTGACAAGCCGTAATGCGCGCGAAAGCGGGACGCGACCGCCGGCTCGGCGGCGGGATCAAACCCAACGAGCAGCAGGTAGCCGCCGGGCGGGATGATCGTGTTCGCCGGGAATTCCAGCCGCACGCCACCGCGCAGCCACCACGTGTTTTGCGGCTCGAGCGGGTTGTACAGCGGCACGGCCTGCTCACTGAAGTTGTACAACTCGACAAACTCAAGCTGCGCCTGGCCAAGGTCGGCGAAGTCCGCTTGGCCCTCGTACATGATTTCGCTGATGACCACCGGGCCGACGAGCGGGCCGGCGTTGGGCGCGCCGCCACCCTCGCGGAAAGCCGCCACCGACCTGGGAGCATCGACGCCGAAGGTGCGCCTCGCCAACGGCACAAACTGTGTGCCGGAACCCAGCATCACGCGGCCGACGGAGACGCCGTTGGCCATGGGGGGAATCGGCTGCACGGCGCGGAGGCCGCTTGGCCTGTCGGTTGCGTCGACCGCCGTAAGGTGAACCGTGTCGCCGTGCGCGGAGTTGAGCCTGAAGCCGGCGCCGCCCCGGCTGAAATCGCCCTCGTAAATCACCAAGTAGCCGCCCGGCGGGAGGATCGTTCCATCGGGAATGACATAATGCGTTGGTGAGTCAAACTCATCACCCAGCCGCCAGCCGCTGATGTCCACCGGGGCCTCGCCGGTGTTGTGCAACTCGATGGCGTCCTCGAGCGGCGCGTCGGTGTGCGACAACACTTCGTTGATGACGACGTCCGCGAGGGGCAGATAGTTGCCGCCGCCCGGCGTCGGGGTGATCGGGAAATCGATCAGCGCCGCCGCGCCGTCCGGCAGGCGGCCGCGAGAGACGCCATCCGCCGCGTTGAAAATCTCGACCTCGTCGACCGCGCTACGCCGCTTCCCGTAAAGCCGCAGCAGTTCGCCCTCCCCGCGCAGGCTGAAGTTCACGTGGCCAGCCCCGGACGCGCCATCGGCCAGCCAACGCACCCAGCCCCGCGCCGGGATGAACGAGAGGGACGGGATGGTGAACTTGGCGCGCCCCACCGCCGTGGGATCGTCGGAGAGGGTCATGCCGCCGAGGTCGACCGGGTTGGTCTCGGAGTTGAACAGCTCGAACCAGTCCGCGCCGGAGACCGGTTTCGCCATCCACTCGTTGAAGACGATCTCGAGCGGACTGCCCAGCGCAACCGCAGCGGCGTTCGCCCTGCCGGGGGTCGGGGTGGCCAGCAATTTCCAGCGGCCGCCGCTCATGCCGATCGGCTGGTCGGGCACCTGAAATCCGTACTCGATCGAGTGCGCGAGAAAGCCGTCCGGATCGAACAGATAAACGCCGCCGCCCTCGGCCGGGAGCGAATCGCCGGTGTTCTCATCGCCGGCCGCACGGCTGCCGTCAAACCGCACCACGAGATACTCGCCGTTCGGGATCGTCGTGTCGGCGGGGAACATCCAGTCACCCGAGCCGTCGGCACGCCGCGACAGGCTGGCACCGTCCAGCGAGACGGTCGCGCCGGTGTCGTTGTACAGTTCGACCCAGTCGGACAAGCCGCCGCGGTTGGACGCCAGAACCTCGTTGAACCGCGGCCTGCTGTACGACGGAACAATGTTTGGCGCGCCGGGCGTGGCGCCCCGGGTAAATTTCACCGTTCGGCTGCTGCCATCGGGGCGGCGGCCCTCCGACACGCCGGTTCGTTGCTTCGCGTATTTCATCGTCGCGAACTCCACCCCCTCCGGCGTGATCAACGTGAGCGTCGCGCTGTCGGCAGGCAGCGACAGGTCGACGTGGCCCGGGCCGGACCGGGTGTCGAGCCAGATGCGCTGATGGCCGCGCGGCGGAATGGTCGCGATGGCGTGCAGGCCGCCAACCTGCTGGCCCACCCGAATGTGCAAGCCGGTGATGAGCGCCGGCGCGTTGGCGTCCGGATTGTACAACTCCAGCCAGTCGCGCCCGCCCTCCTCCGGGTCGGCCAGCCACTCGTTGATGACGAGCCTTGTCAGGTCCGCCGGCTCGACGGGTTGATTCGGCTGGCCGAAGGTCGGCTTGGCCGTCGTCCAGCCGTTGGCCATGCGGACGATCGATCCGCCCATCGCGCCAAAAGTCACGGCGTCAACCCGTCGGTCGGCAGCATCGAACAACGCTACCGAGTCGCCCGCTTGGCGAAGCCCAAACCCGGCGCGTAACCCATCGCCTTCGCCGTCGCCGCACCAGATGCCGAGCAGCCCCGCCTGGCCAAGCGCGGTGCCGTTAGGCAATTCAAACGCGTTGCCGTCGCCATCGCGCAGCGTCCAGCCGGAGAGATCGACCGCCACCAGGCCAAGGTTGCGCAGCTCGACAAAGTCCAGCTCGGTCGAGAGCGGCGAGTGCACGTGCACCTCGTTGATGATCACCGTCGGCGAATCGGCAGCCGAGCCGGCCTCGCCGGGCGAGCCGGCCTCGACCGTGCTGCCGCGCCAGTTCGACGCCGCGCCGGGATCGCCCAGCAGGTCGATCAACTCAAGCGAACGGCCTTCGCCGTCGGCCGCGCTTGGCCAAGCGCCGCGGTCGCTGTAGTCCACCTCGACCACCCGCCGCCAACGGAGGTCGAGCAGGGCCAGCCGCTCGCCGTTGTTCGACAGGCTGCCCTGGTACCAGCCGTGCACGGCCAGGCCGGGGTAGCGCAGCTTGAACGCGTCGGGGTCATTGTCTGACGCCAGCACGAGATATTCGCCAGGACCGATGACGGCGTCGCCGGGAAAGGTGAAGTCGATGCCGTCGAACCGATGCCAGCCAAGCGACACCTCGAATGTGCCGCTGTTGTGGAGCTCGACAAACTCGTACTCGCTGCCGCCGGGTGGGTTGTACATGATCTCGGTGAAGCGCAGCGGCGTCCCGGCACGCCCGGCCTGAAACGAATGCCCGACCAGTGCGCTCCATTGGCCGTTGTGCATCGTGCGGGCGCGGATCGTTGTGTCGCCCGAGACCCGGATCGGTGATGTGTACTTGAGTACCCCTTCGGCAATCTCGGCGCCGGTGCGCTGGCCCAGCGACAACTCGGCATTGATAAGCATGTCGGAACTGCCCAAGCCGGAATTGAGACCGTGGATCGCGAGAATGTTGTTCCCGGTCTTCAGTTTTTTAATGTGCCTGCCGGCGTCGAAGCTGACCCACGTCACCGCCGAGGCGTCGTCGTGCTGGCCAGTGGCACCGGCATTCCAGGCCGGGTTAGACGCGGCGTTGGCGCTGGCGATGCGGGTGCCGTTGAGATAGGCGACGAAGCCATCGTCGTACTTCATACTGAGCACCATGAAGTTGGATTTTTTTCGGTCGGCCGCCGATACCTTGAACGGAATGCGCACGAACACCGACTGGTTGATGTCGTTCATCTCGGCGTCCACGTCGAGGCCGATGTGCGGGTCGTAGTCGGCATTCTGGTCGTAGCCGACGCCATCGTTGCCAGAGTCCCAATCGTCGTGATCAAACGGCTCCGAGCCACCGCGCCATTTGTTGCCCAGCGCGTTGCCACCGTTGTCAGCGGAAGGCACCAGCGCCCATTTCTCGGCAGAGCCGGTGAGGACGGTCTTGCCGGTCTCGGCCACCTCCGCCGGGCGGCGCGGATCGCTGCCGTTGAGCGTGTAGTAAATCTCGCCGTCCGGTGCCGAGAGTTTGAGGCTGTAGCCGGCCGGGACCGCGCCGCCATCCTGGCTGAATTGCGGCGCGTTATCGGAAGCCTGAATTTTTTGCGCCGCCATCTGGCTCATGACGATCGCTCGGCGGCGCGGTACCCATGTTCTTTCAACAGTCGTGTTCATGTTTCGGATCACGTCCGACAACTCCTCCTTCATTTCAAGAAAGCGGCGCAGCACATTCTCATCGGTCAACGCACCACCATTGAAATAGTGGATCTGTACCCGATCGGCGAAGCGCATGCAAAACTCGGGGTTTTTCTGCAACGAACGGTAAAAACGTGCGATGTCCGAATCGCCGGCCAGCGGCCCGCTGGTGAGGTTGTTCCCTGTAACGCTGCGGCCGTTGTTTCCGAACGCCCACTCGGCGTCCCATACGATGAAGCGCCATTTCGCGCCGGGCACGCGTTCGCGGGCGGCGCGCCAGTTGTTGTGCGGCCAGTCGCCAGTGTTCGCGTATACATTGAGCATGATGTAGTCGATGAAATTGTCGACATCGAGCAGGCGCTCTACCGCAGCGTAGTTTTGCGGGACGGAAAGATTCTTCAGCAAGGCACTCTTCAGTTCGTTCCACTTCACCGTATCGCCTTCTCGCAATTCGCCGAACTGGGCTATGATGTCCCACTCCGAATCGCTGCCGTTCCACGAGTTCAAAAAGTCACTGTCAATGCGTTCGGTTGGGTTGTAGTAACCGTTGTTTTTGCCGTTGAGGTAAAGATTCATAAAGGTGCCGCGCGCGGAAACCTGCCCCATGTCCGCCGAGAGCCGCCGCACCAACTCGTCAATGACAAACGGGTTCGTGTTATCGTTCATTCCGGCGCGCAGTACGATGTGGTTGAAGTCCTCCACCTGCAGCCCAGGGAAGATTGGATACCGTAGCCGCCCTGGCCCGTAGTCGCCGCGGAAGTACAGCCGGAAGGAGTACTTGCCGGCCGGCGGGCCGGCGTTCGGGTTGTAACGGCCTCGAATGTAGTTGCCGCCCTGCACACGCAGGCCGGCGTTGGCCTGCAGTGTCTCCCCGGTGTCGGGATAAATCAGCTCCATCGAGACTGGTCGCTCCCAGGCGATGCCGCGCTTGGTCGTGTTGCGCGGGTTGGTTTCCATGATGCCGGTGTTGCCCCATAGGTTGGAATTCTCCGTGACGAGCGACAGCATCGGCAGCGACGTCACCGCCTTGCTGAGGTTGTAGGCATAGGTGTGCGTCATCACGCGCGACGGCAGCATGCCGGGCTTAAACACCGCCGCCCGCACCACGGTCGTCCGCCGTACTGCCAGCGGCGCGGAGTAAACCTTGCCCCGGGTCTTCGTCGGCTCGGAGAAGTCGGTCGTGTAGCGGATTACCGCTCCCGGCTCGTCGGTGGTGAGGTGCACTCGGAATTGCGCATCGTAAATGCCCCGTTCCGCGCTGAACTTCGGCGGCGCGAGCAGTCCTTGAATCGTCGTGCCGCGGTTGCCCGTGCCCGGCGTCGGCGTCTCGAACCAGGCCCAGCCGCCCTTGGCCAAGCGCCCGTACGAAATGTCGCCCCGCTGCTCGGGATACGCCGGCACAATCTCGTCGGCAACCCGGCGCGGCAATTCCGGGCTGAACAGGCCAAGGTATTCGCCCTCGACACCGAGCTTGAAATTTGTGTGCAGCGCTTGGCCAACCACGCGCCGGTTCTTGCCGGTGGCATGCACGACCAGCGTTGCGCTTGGCCGGAGCGTCACGGCGGGGAAGACCCATTTGCCCGGCCTGGCCTCGTCGTCGCTCAACGACCAGCCCGCGAGGTTCACGGCGGTGCTCCCCGTGTTGCGCAGCTCGATCCAGTCGCCGGCCTCGCCCTCCTCGTCCTTCAGGCCGTCGCGGTTGGCCGCGAGAAACTCGTTGATCACCACCAGCCCAAAGTTATGCTTGGCTTCGACGTTGTAATGCCATCCCTCTGCCGCGAGCCGGTTCGGCTCCGCCGCAAGATCGGTCACGCCGTGGTCCGCCACCCAAGCGATCGTCACGAGACCATCGTCAGCCGGAGGAAACTCAATCTGCCACGGCCCGCTCGCCACGCCGGCGATGGATGACGGCACCTGGCCGTTCACCCGCAAGTCCTCCACCTCGAGGCCGCGGATCGGCTCGCTGAAAAACAGACGCACTCGGTTCAGCCCGCGCACCGTGCTACCCGGTGGCGGTAGGACGGTGGCAAGTGTCGGCGGCATATCATCGACGATACGATACCGGAGCGTCGCCGCCGTGTCGGCATCCATCGGGTTGGGCGGCCGCGCCGTGTCGGCAATGCCGTGGGCCGGGTTCCACGACAGCGTGGCCTCGCCAAAGTCGCCCGGCGCAAAAGTGAACGTCCATGTTGACTTGCGGCCACTCAGTTCCACCGCCGGATCGCCGTTGAGCCAGAGGTCGTCGGCGTCCACCCCGGTGACCTCCTCGTTGAACCGCACCGTGACCTCACGCAGCAGGCTGACGTTGCCGGGAGGCGGGTCGATCGACACCACTGTCGGCGGCGACTTGTCCGGCCGGAAACTCCGCAACTCGGCGTCCATCATGAAGTCGCTGCTGGTCAGGTTGATGTTGAACCCCATGACCGCGATCAGGTTTTTGCCGTCGACGAGATACCGCGCGGGATTGGCCAGTGCGAACGTCTCGAAGTTGCCGGACTCGTGACTCACGCTCGCGAACGAGTCGTGCGACAGGTCGGCCGCACCGCCGACATCGAGCACCTCCTCACCGTTGATCCAGACCACGAAACCGTCATCGTAGTTTACCAAGAGGTCGAGCGCGGACACCTCCTCCCCCTTGGCCACGTTGAACGTGCGGCGGAAAAACACCGTCGAGTAAGTGTAGCGCATGTCGGACAACACCGTGCCGCCGTTGCCGTCGCCGTAGCGGATCGGCGTGTCGCCGCTTGGCCAATCGCTGTCGTCGAAGTCAGGTTCCGTCCACTCAAGGTCGCCGCCGGAGGGATGATCGTTGCCCTTGTAGTAACTCCACTTGGCCCCGCTCTCGAATAGAGTCTCGGCCCGTGCCCCGGGGCACGCCACAAACACCAGCGCCGCCAGCGCAAACAGTGTAAATCTCATGTCTGGTGGATTATTTGCCCTTCTTACGGTTCATCGCCATCACGCTCAAGCCGCCAAAGATGGTGCCGGAACCACCCGTGATGATGCGCTTCACCGGCAGGCCGGTCTTGGGATCCTTCTTCAGCGGATCGTCGCTCATGCGCTGCTCAACCTCGAATCGGCGCACCCTCTGCCCCGGCTTTCGCGGTATGGTTTCGTACGTGTAAATGGGCATAAAATGTTACAGTTAATGCACCCCGGAGGTTATCCGGATCAACCGTGCTGATCAATCACTTTCCCGTCCGCCTCGTAGGCGGCATAGGACGGTTTCCCATCTCGAATCGTGACACAAATCAAGTGCCGCTTGCTCGCCGCGCTGGCTAGGTACCACAACTCGCCCGGTTTAGGCACCGAGCGGGTATCGACACCCCAGCAGCCGTCGCCGAGGTACAGGATGCCGTTTTCCCTGTCGACCCGGTTCGCGCGGAGTGGATGCGTTCGCTTGTAGGTGTGATGATCATTCTCGAACACCGCCGTGACGCGATACTTGTCGAATAACGGACACCAGTTCTTGATGATCTTCTGCGCCAACGGATCCTTGGAGGAATCGTTGGTGCCGCTGGGCGGCTTGGCCGTGCCGTAGGCGGGCTTGTGGTAGCACGGGAAAATGTACGGGACCCTGCCCGCGCGCTTGGCCAACGCATGCTCCAGCCAGTGCGCCTGCTCCCCCTCAACCCGCTCGGTCAGGTCGGAGTCAAGCACGATCAGGCTCAAATAGTTGCCAACGTCCATCGCGTAAAAACTGCGCTTGGCCGGGAGCGGAAACAGGCTGTAAAAATATTTCGCATCCTTCGGCTTTTTTCCGGTGCCACCGGCGACCTCGTGGTTGCCGATGGCCACAACCATCGGGATCAGGCAGCCGTCCGCCCGGCGCACGCTGTTGATCCTCCACGACTCCAGCCAGTCATCCCACTTGGCCACCTCCTTCGAGTTGGCGTTGGCGTATGCCAGGTCGCCGCCCAACAGCGCGAACCACGGGTTGAGCTGCGCCGCGCGCTGGTTCATCGCGTCGAGGTATTTGCGCTTGTGCATCATGTCGCCACCGGTCACGAATCGAAATTGATTCGGCAGCGTGCGCGGCAGCGTACGAAACTTGAAGTACTGCCCTCCGCGGACAGGTGTCTCAGAGCGAACTGTAAAGACATATTCCGTGTCAGGCTGCAACCCCCGCAATTCAACGTGGTGGATAATCCGTTTCTTCTGGTCGGCAAACGAATGCTTGAATCCGCGGGCCATCGTCCAACGCGCTCCAGTTGGTGCGACAAAGGAGCGATACATCACGTAGTCATTGCTGCGTGCGTCCCCGTCCATCCAGTTGACGACGACCGTCGCGGTGGGGTCGGAACGCCAGGTCAGATAAACCAGCGGCCCCTTGGTCAAGCGCTTGGCCAACGCCCGGTATGGCGTCACCACAAGGGCCGAAAGCATCATCAAAAAAAGCCGACGCCCAGTTTTTAACGGTTCGATACTCAAGAAATCAGAGGCGGCAAAAAGTAGGCATGATTGGCTTCGAGTCAATACGAGGATGCGGTTTTGCGCGAAAACTGGCAGAAAATGCCGGTTTTTTCTTCAAACTACGTGTTGACTCGCCTTCCTTTTTTGCTACTGTTCCCGCCCCTTTGCTTCCGGGGGGCTCTGGATGAAGACCTATTTACCAAAGATCGACAAGCTGAACCGTACCGTGGACGAGCAGCCGCGAAAGTGGCACGTGATCGACGCCGACGGTGCCGTGCTGGGCAAGATCGCCACCAAGGCGGCCGACCTTTTGCGCGGCAAAAACAAGTCGACTTTCACGCCGCACCTCGACACCGGCGACTTTGTCGTGGTCATCAACGCGGAGAAAGTTGTGCTCACCGGCCGGAAGGAAACAGAAAAGGTGATGAGTACCTTCTCCGGCTGGCGTGGCGGTCAGAAGCGCTTCACCCCGGCCGATGTTCGGGCCAAGCACCCAGAGCGGCTCGTCGAGCGGGCCGTGCGGGGCATGATCCCCCGCAACCGGCTGGGCCGGCAGATTATCAAGAAGCTCAAGGTGTATGCCGGGCCGGAACACCCACACAAGGCGCAGGCCCCTGACGCGCTTGAGCTGGCCTGACACCCCTTTTTCAAATGGCAACTACCGAGGAATTTTTGGGAACCGGGCGCCGCAAGACTGCGGTGGCCCGTGTGCGCCTGTCCGCCAACGGCTCCGGCAAGGTGACTGTCAACGGGCGTGATGTGGAAAACTACTTCACCGTCGAGAACCAGCGCTCGCTCGCCGTCGAACCTCTCGAGACCGTCGAGATGAGCGACAAGGCTGATATACGCGTGAAGGTATCGGGTGGTGGCATCGCCGGCCAGGCCGGCGCGGTACGGCTCGGCATCGCCCGGGCGCTCGAGAAGCACAACGGCGAACTGCGGCAACCGCTCAAGGACGCCGGCCATCTCTCGCGTGACCCGCGCAAGAAGGAGCGAAAGAAGCCTGGCCAGCCCGGCGCACGGAAACGTTTCCAATACAGCAAACGCTAAATTGAAACCCTTTTCGAGCCCCGCTGGTTGAAACGCTGGCGGGGCTTTCTGTTTTCAGATACCGTCTTCTCAAGCAACCTTGGCCAAGCGCGGCCGGAATTATTTAACCATCATGTCAGGGACAAAAATCAACGTGGCGATCGTCGGTGCCTCCGGCTACTCCGGGGAGGAACTGGTGCGGCTACTGCTCGGGCATCCGCACGTCAACCTGTCGGTGTTGACCTCGCGGCAATACGCCGGTCAGCCGATGACCTCCGTTTTTCCGCGCTTCGCCGGTTACGCCGGCGCGTCCGACCTGGTGTTCTCCGAGCCGTCGAGCGACCTGCTCGCCGAGAAGGCCGAGGCGGTGTTTCTCGCCCTCCCCCACGGTGTTGCGGCGGAATTCGCCGTGCCACTGGCCGAGCGCGGAGTGACGGTAATCGCCCTCAGCGCCGACTTCCGGTTGAACGATCCCACAGTCTATCACGAATTCTACGGGGCCGAACATCCCGCGCCGGAGTGGCTGGCCAAGGCGGTTTACGGCCTACCGGAAATCCGGCGCGATGCCATCGCCAACGCGACGCTCATCGCATCGCCCGGCTGTTACCCGACCAGCATCCTGCTCCCGCTCATCCCGTTGCTTGAGGCCGGGCTGATCGATCCCGGGCAGATTATCGCCGACTCGCTCAGCGGCGTCAGCGGGGCCGGGCGCAACGCCTCCCTGCCCTTCCTGTATGTCGAGTGCAACGAAAGCCTGCGGCCGTACGGCGCGCCCAAGCACCGGCACCTCTCGGAGATTGAACAGGAACTCGGCTTGGCCAACGGCTCGCCGGTGACGGTGCAGTTCACCCCGCACCTCGTCCCGGTGAACCGCGGCATCCTCACCACACTTTACCTCGCGCCCGCGCTTGGCCAAGCGGACGATTTTGATCAATGGGCAGCCGCCGTCACCGACTGTTTGGCCAAGCGATACGCCGATGAGCCGTTCGTCCGCATCACCGGCAGCGAGCGGTTGCCCGACACGAAGAATGTCACCGGCACGAACTCGATCGAGATCGGCTGGGCCGCCGACCCGCGAACCAAGCGGCTGCGAATTTTCAGCGCCGAGGACAACCTCGTGAAAGGGGCAAGCGGCCAGGCAGTGCAGTCGTTCAACATCAGGTTTGGCTTTGACGAAACCGCTGGCATCCGAATTGACGAAGCGGAGGAGCGATTGCTGCGCTTTAACGGAACCGCTGACGAAGCCGCTGCCGTTGGCGAAACCGCAGGCTTAGACGAAAACGCAGGCAT